>CALJZV010000551.1 GCA_937983475.1 uncultured Verrucomicrobiales bacterium | reverse complement strand
GCGCCGTTGAAGATTTTCCAGCTCGCAAACCGCGCCTCGGGCGCAACACCGGAGACGCCGACCTGGTTGTTCTGTTCCGCCACGGCCAACCCCGCCACGGGTGTCGCGTGAATGTCGCTGGACGTTGCCGGGCCGCCGTTGGTGGTGCCCGTGCTGAAGTTGTAGTGAAATGAAGCGTTCTGGCGCGAGGCGAGGTCCGGATGCGTCAACTCCACGCCATCATCGCCAAACCCGATGGTCACGCCCGCTCCGCGCGTCACCGGCCAGGCGGAACGCGCGTTCACATCCACGCCCAACGGCGCGCCCATGGCATTGCGATATTCCAGGTGCCATTGATTGGTGAAATACGGGTCGTTGGGCGCGGGCGCGTAGGCAGCGTGCAAGGATTGGTTGCGCCGCATGATCGGCGCGCTGGCGGTCACTTCGGGCAGTCCAGCCAGGCGTTGCGCCTCAACAATGGCTGTTGCGGCGTCGGGTGCCTGTAGAATAAATGTGGCGTCCGCGATGCGGCGCGAGACCGTGAGCGGCGCGTCTTGAATCAGCCGGGAAAGATCTCGCTCGTCAGCCAACTGGACCACAAGGCGGCTGCTGATATCCACCGCGGCTTCCGGGTCGTTCTCGGGACGGGCACGCAGCCATTGCGGACGTTGTTTGGCCTTGAGCAACGCGGCGGGGGTTTCATCGAGCAGATAGCCCTTGGCGCGCGGCTCGCGGAACTGGACGCGGCTTGAGCCCGGCTGCGCCAAAGCGATATGGGACATGGCAAGCAGAAGCGCGGCGGTCAACGCGGGCCATCGGTGGTTCATGGTCGCAGATTTTAGCAAAGCCGCATTGCCGTGCGAGCCTGAAATAGACCGGAAAGCTGCCAAAACCACCGACTCGACAAGTCGGTGACTAAAAACCACACTTCCCGAATTCCAGGAATCTTTATGAAAAATGAAACGCTGTTTTCCCGCCGCTGGAGCCGCCGCGAATTCTTGAAATGGTCCGGAGCCACTGCCGCCCTGGCGTCGTTGCCTGTTGCTGTCCAAGCGAATTCATCCGCCGCGCCTGCGGTGCGCATCGGCAGCGGCTATTTCACCTACGAACTGGTTCCGGGCTGGGGCGAATTGCCCGACGGCGGCCAATACGGTTTGGGCTGCGCAGTCGTGGTGGACGGGCGCGACCGCGTTTATGTGCTGACGCGCACCAAACCCGGCCTGGTGATTTTCGACCGCAAGGGGCGCTTGCAGGAGGTCTGGGAGGAGGAGCCGGCACTGCGAAAAGGCATCAGCGCGGAGACCTTTTCCAAGTCCGCGCACGGCCTTTACTGGAGCAAGGAGCGGGGCAAGGAATTCCTCTACTTTACAGAAAATAAACCGGGCAACCGCGTCACCAAAACCGACCTCAAGGGCAACGTCGTGTTGCGCATCGGCAACGTGGCCGAAGCGTCGCCGACGTCGATTCCCTTCAAGTTCGACAGCCCCACGGATATGGCGATCGCGGCCAACGGCGATATTTA
>CALJZV010000550.1 GCA_937983475.1 uncultured Verrucomicrobiales bacterium | reverse complement strand
TGGACTACTTACGACCGTTTGCTTGCCCAAACCCGCCTCAATGATGCGGATGCCTATGTGCAGCGCGCCGCCGCGGAGGCGCTCGGACGCCACGTTGCCGCAGAGCAATTGCCCTTGCTGCTGACCTTGCGTCACAACGTGCCCAAGGAGGATTCCCAACTGCTCCACGTGGTGCGGATGGCACTGCGCAATCACCTGATCCCTGCGGAAAATATAACCGGACTGCGGCCCGATTTGATCGAAGCCGATTCGCGAGCCATAGCCGATGTGGCCCTGGGTGTCACGACGCCCGAGTCGGGCACGTTTTTGCTCCGGCACATCCAGCGGTTTGACGAGCCGCGCGAGAAAATGAGCGCCTATCTCCGCCATGCAGCCCGGTTTGCGCTTGATTCAGAGCTTGGTTCCTTGTCGAAATTCACCCGCGAAAAGTTCGCCGAAGACCTGGATTTTCAACTGGCGCAATTCCAGTCCGTCCGGGAAGGCACTGCCCAGCGCGGCACCCGCTTGAATGCTGAGGCAGCCCAATGGGGAGCCGAGCTGGCTGAAAAGCTCATTGCCATGGCGGATCCGGCCAACGCTTACTGGCACAACACCCCATTGAGCAAGGCAACAGCCAATCCCTGGTCACTGCAAAAGCGCCCATCGGCTGATGGCGACCGGGAGTCGTTGTTTATTTCCAGCCTGCCCGGGGGCGAAACGCTCACCGGCGTTCTGCGGTCCAGGTCGTTTATAATTCCCCGCAAGTTGAGCTTTTATCTCGCCGGTCATGACGGGTTCCCCGACAAGCCGCCTCAAAACAAAAATGGAATCAGATTAAGGGAGGATGAGACAGATCGCGTGCTGGCGACGGAGTTTGCCCCGCGCAACGACACCGCGCAGTTGGTGACGTGGGACCTGACGGAACACGCGGGAAAAAACGGGTTGTTGGAAATTAAAGACGGCGACACGGCAAATGGGTTTGCCTGGATTGCGGCAGGCCGTTTTGACCCCGAGGTGGTGCCGATGATGGCGGTTTCCCCGAGTGATGTGGAAAAACGACTGGTTGCCGCAGCGGACCTGGTGTCGTTCCTCAAATTGGCCAAACTGGAGGCTCAGTTGGCCGCCATCGCATCGCGCCCGGAATTCGGTATCGAAGCCCGCGCGGCAGCCGCGCAAACCCTCGTCACTTTGAACCCGGAATCAAATGCCGCCTTGCTGGAAAAAATCGTTTCAAACCCCGAGGAGCCTGAAAAGCTTCGCGAAAAAACCACCCAATCCCTGTCGAAAGCCAACACCCCCGCGGCCCGAACCGCATTGATTGCGGCCATGCAAGGCTCAGCACAGCGTCTGAGGACGCAAATCGCGCTGCACCTGGCCAGCAACCCCGAGGGCGCCGAATCCCTGCTCAAGGCCATTGAGGAAAAGAAACTTTCAGGCCACGTGTTGCGGGAAGTTTCCATCAGGGACCGGTTGGCGGCCACCAAGCCGCAACAGTGGCAGGAGCGCCTTGAGCGAGCCACCCAGGGCCTGCCGCCTTTGAGCAAGGAAAAACAAAAATTAATTGAAAGCCGCACGGCCGCATTTACCGGCAGCCGCGGATCGGTTTCCAAGGGAAAGCAGGTCTTTCTCCAAAATTGCGGCATCTGCCATCAACTGGGCGGCGAAGGCGCCCTGGTCGGGCCTCAACTTGACGGAATGGGAAATCGCGGCGCCGAGCGCATCATCGAGGACATTCTGGACCCCAATCGCAACGTGGACCATGCGTTTCGCTACAGCACCGTCACGCTGAAGGACGAACAGGTCATCACCGGTTTATTTCGCCGTGAGGAGGGGCAATTGCTGATTTTTGCCGACGCCACTGGTCGCGAAATTTCGGTGCCCAGGTCGGAAATCGTGGAGCAGGTGGAATCGGAAAACTCATTGATGCCTGACAACTTTGACGAAACGATTTCGCCGGAGGACTTCAACGACCTGATTGCCTTTTTGCTGTCGAAGTGAATTCCTGACCGGGAAAACGATTTAAAGCAGTTTGATCTGTTTCTGGTCGTTGCCCAGTCCTTCGGCCAGGCCCTCGGCGCAGGCACGCCGTTTCTCCATGATGTGCTTGTCCACAAGCGGATCGTAAGGCACGGGGTAATTGCCGTCATAACACGCCATGCAGAACGAATCCTTGGAGAGGCCGGTGGCCTTGACCATGCCTTCCTGGGAAAGGTAATGCAGCGAGTCGGCGTTGAGGTATTTGCGGATTTCATCCAGCGAATAATTCGCCGCCATGAGTTTGTTGCGGTCGGGGAAATCAATACCATACACGCACGGGTTCATGTGCGGCGGGCAGCTCACCAGCACATGTACTTCCTTGGCGCCGGCTTCCTTGAGGTTATTGACCCGGGACTTGCAGGTGGTGCCGCGAACGATGGAATCATCCACGATGATGACTCGCTTGTTTTTCACCAACTGCGGGATGAGGTTGAGCTTCACCCGCACGTTGAAGTCACGGATGAGCTGCGAAGGCTGGAGAAAGCTGCGCCCGATGTAGTGGTTGCGGACAAAGGCCATTTCATAAGGAATGCCCGACTCAAGCGAGTATCCCAAGGCGGCACAGTTGCCGCTGTCGGGCACCGGCACGACGATGTCGGCCTCCACGGGAAATTCGCGGGCCAACTGGCGGCCCATTTCGACACGGACTTTATACACGTTACGTCCGGAAATGGTGCTGTCGGGCCGGGCAAAGTAAACGTATTCAAAGATGCAAAAAGCCCGGCGCTGTTGTTCAGGGAATGCCTGAATGCTGCGAAGGCCGTTTTTGTCGATAATCACAATCTCGCCGGGCTCAACGTCCCGGACAAAACGAGCATGAATCAAATCCAAGGCACACGTTTCGCTCGAAAGCACCCAGGCGTCGTCCACCTTGCCGATGCACAGGGGCCGAAAGCCGTAAGGGTCGCGCACGCCGATCAGTTCGTGCTCCGTCATCACCACCAGCGAATAGGCCCCCTCGATTTTCCGAATGGCCTGCACCAGGTTGTTTTCCTGCCCCGGCAAAGTGGGTTGGGCCAGGAGCATGAGAATGATCTCGCTGTCCACCGTGGTCTGAAAAACCAGTCCCTTGGCTTCCAATTCGTCGCGAAGCGGGGCTGCATTGGTGAGGTTGCCGTTGTGCGCCACAGCGATTTGGCCGCGCTTGCAATCCACCGTCAGCGGTTGGGCATTGCGGATGTGGGAGGAACCGGTGGTGGAGTAGCGCGTGTGGCCCACAGCAGTGGAGCCCACCAGGTCATGCAGCACCGAGCCGTTGAAAATTTGCGAAACCAGCCCCATCCCCTTGTGCTCCCGGAACTGGCGTCCGTCACACGTCACAATGCCCGCGCTCTCCTGCCCCCGGTGCTGAAGGGCATAAAGGCCGTAATAGGTCAATTCGGCGGCGTTGGGATGGCCATAAATGCCAAACACACCGCAATAATGCTTCGGATATTCTTGCATGTGACGGGTTTCGCTTGCGCGGGCAGAACGTATTCCATCAAATGCGCAGCAAGTCAACCGAGAGACCAAAAAGTTTTTTTGAGAATGAGCCGGAGGCAAAAATTTTCCCAAAATCATCAAATTGGAACGCAAACCGCTTTACCACGCCTTGCATTCAATTTGAGAAACTGATAAAAAGCTTAATACGCGTCAACTATGCCATCATTCAGCTATGTAGCCCGGGAAACGTCCTCTGGACGGGAAATCCGCAACAGCATTGAAGCTTCGACGGAGCAGGCGGCCATTGCGGCCCTGCTCAACCGCAATTTGCTGGTGGTTTCCATCCAGGAACGGGTCGGTAAAAAGGGCCGCACCTCCGGCGGGTCGGTTCCCTTGCAGGATTTGGTGGTGTTCACGCGCCAGTTGGCGACGATGATTGATGCCGGTCTGGCCATGGTGCAGTCCCTGCAGGCACTGGCCGAGCAAACGACCAACAAGGTCATGCGCGATGTCATCAAGGACATCTGCACCCGGGTCGAGGGAGGCGACAATTTTTCCGAAGCCCTGCAAAAGCATCCCAAAGTCTTTACCAAATTGTATTATTCCATGGTGGGAGCCGGCGAAAAGGGCGGTTTGCTTGCTGAAATCCTTGCCCGTCTGGCTACCTATCTGGAAAACACCGCCCGGCTCCGGAAAAAGGTAAAGTCAGCGATGATGTATCCGATCGTTGTCACGGTGGTGGCCATTGGCATCACCATTTTCCTTTTGGTCAAGGTCGTGCCGGTCTTCGGCGAAATTTACTCGGGCTTTGGCGCCAAGCTCCCTACTCCCACTCAAATGCTGATCAGTTTCAGCAACTGGATGCAAAAATGGTTCTTGCTGCTGCTGGCTGTGGCCGGTTCGGCCATTTGGGGCTGGCTTTATTTTATCAAAACCCCACCCGCTGGTGCCTTCTGGGATTCCAAGCGCATCAAATTGCCCATTTTCGGGATTATTGCGCACAAAATCTGCCTGGCGAGGTTCACCCGAACGATGGCCTCCCTGATTCGCAGCGGTGTGCCCATCCTTGAGGTGCTGGCCATCGTCCAAAACACCGTAGGCAACGTGGTGATGGAGCGGGCCATCAAGACCGCGGCCGGTGATATTGAGCGCGGTGAAAGCATTTCGGCTGCTCTGGGCAAACACCCTGTGTTTCCCAGCATGATTATCCGCATGGTTACCGCCGGCGAGCAAACCGGCAAAATTGACGCCATGCTCGAACGCATCGCGGACTTTCTGGACGAGGAAATCGAAACCACCCTGTCCGGCCTGACTTCGCTGATTGAGCCATTATTAATTGTCTTCCTGGGCGTCACCGTGGGCGGCATCGCCATTTGTATGTTTCTGCCCATCTTCAAGATGTCGGAAATCATCAACCCGCCGAAATAACAGGCAATAAACCGCAGACTGCGGCCTCAGCCCAAGTTTGGCCTTCAAACATCCCGATCAACAACGGGCGCAATGGAAGTTGCGCCCGTTCAGCGCTTTATAAACCCCTCACGACTTGGACAACCTGAGGGTTCAAGGGTATGGTAGTTTCAGTAATTTTTATGACACCGGAAGTTCATAATCGCACACAGTCCGCTCCAACCCGGGTGTCAAAACGCTACACGGGCAAGGTGGTTTACATGTACGCATTCGACATGGCCAACGAGATGATACGCGAGCCGGTGCGTGACCTCTTGGGACAGCCGGTGGCGCAATTCTCGGTGGACGCCAGCAGGCGCAGCCCAAAACACCTTTTTTTCTACCGGCCGCAGATGGTTCGCCTGCCCCTGATGGAGCGGCTGGGCCCACAAGGGCGCACAGTTGTGGAACGGGTGGTCAAACTGCTCCCCGTCGGTGCCATCAGCATCACTGTCTCGGTTCCATTCGCCGTTGACTCCATCGAGGAACTGGTGGCTTACCATGATTTGGAATTTAACAATGGCATGCTGACCCGGGAGGTGCGTCAACTGGCTGATGAAATTCGCACCGAACTAGGACGCTTCTGGATCCGCCCAGTGCCTCGCCTGCTGGATGAGGAAGCTTACACGGTGTTTTGTTTCGATTCTCCATTACGGGACGACTCCGGGGCCCCGGTCAATGCCGAGGACTGGCTCCACCAGAACCGCCGCGAGGTCGCCGCCCTCCTGACCCAGGAACCGGACACCAACCTGCTCTCCCGCCAAGAGGCCGACGAATCCACCGGGCGCTACCTCAGCTATTATGAGGACGATTTGGTGGTGATGGACTGGGACGCGGCGCTGGTGGTTGAGGACGCCGCCAACCTGGACCAGACGCTTTACATCATGGAGCTGGCCAACCTTCAACTGGCCGAACTGGAGGCTTACGACCGCATTCTGGATGAAGCCTTGGACCGAGCCTACCGCGATCTGTCGGATCGGCGCCGGCGGGGGCGATCGGAAGTGCTGCGGGAGTTGCGGGAAATTAAAATTGATTTGGCCCGCTTGAGCGACGAGCTATCCAACATCAGCAAGTTTTTCGGCGACTGGCACCTGGCCCGGGTCTATGAAAACATTTCCGCCCGGTTTCACTTGGCCTACTGGCATCGCTCAAGTGATGGGAAATTAAAAACACTCGACGACCTGTATCAGATACTCAACCAGGACCTGACCAACCGCTGGATGATCATTCTCGAACTGGCCATCGTTGTGCTGTTCATTATTGACTTGGCGATCCTGTTTGTCGGTTTACGGCATTGAAACTCCCGTTTGGTTCAGGGATGCTCCGGCGACATTCACTCACATGAGTTCAACAAAACTGGAAACAATTTCTTACGGCGGCTGGCCCAATTGCCTGCGCCTGACCAACGGCAAACTGGACCTGATTGCCACCACGGATGTCGGGCCGCGCATCATTCATTTTGCTCTGACCGGCCAGCACAATCTCTTCAAGGAATTTGCCCCGCACATGGGCAAAACCGGCGGCAATGAATGGCGCTCCTACGGCGGACATCGCCTCTGGCACGCGCCGGAAGTCAAGCCGCGTAGTTATGCGCCGGACAATTCTCCCATCGCCCACAAGTGGGACGGCGCTTCCTTGACGCTCTCCCAACCTGTGGAAGCCGCGACCGGCATCGAAAAGGAAATAAACATCACGCTCGACCCCACCGCCCCGCGCGTGACGGTCGAGCACCGGTTGCGCAACCGCAACGCGTGGGAAATTGAAGCCGCACCGTGGGCATTGACAGTGATGCAGGGGCCGGGACGCGGCATTTTTCCACAGGAACCCGCCGTGACCCAACTACTGCCGGTGCGTCCCTTGGTGCTCTGGGGTTACACCGACATGCGCGATCCGCGCTGGGTCTGGGGCACGCGCTATGTCCAGGCGCATTGCGATCCCAAGGCCGATTCGCCTCAGAAATTCGGCATTATGAACACGCTCGGCTGGGCGGCGTATTACCGGGAAGGCGTGGTGTTCATCAAGCGATTCCCCTTCCTTCGCGGCGCGAATTATCCCGACTTCGGCTGCAACACCGAATGCTACACGCGCGGCGACATGCTGGAGGTGGAAAGTTTGGGGCCGTTGTTCCGCATTGCCCCGGGGGCAACCATCGAGCACACCGAACATTGGCACCTCTTCGAGGCGAAGTTAGGAGAAAGTGAAACCGAACTGGATCAAATATTAATGCCGCTGGTGCGTCAAACCGACGCGGCGCTTTGATTCCGGCAACCATGCGCTTTATTCGAAGATACCGATTTGTCCTCAGTTTCCTGGCCCTGCTGGTGTTCTGTAGCGTCATGGTCATCCGGCAGTTTCGCATAAACCAGGACAAGCATGTGGAACTGCGCGAAGCCTTCATTTTACTCTATATCAAGGGCTACGACCCTGAGGCCAAACGTCTCTACCAGCGCCTGTTGGATGAGACGCCCAAACTCGGCAACAAGCAGCTTCTCGATGATTTTTACCGCACCCTGATGCTGGTGGACCCAACCTCGGAGCAAACCAACAACCTGATTTACAACTACCACTGGTATGTAAGCCAGCAGTTGGACGTCCGATCCGAAAGCACACTCATCCGGGCGCGCAAACTGGCCGAGGAAAAGTAATTGTTAAAAAATGAAAGCCTGGTTTTATCGGCAGTGGCTTGTCAACCAGACGCATTTTGCTAAAACCTCCCGCAAGCCTTTGAATTATTAATTACATGAAAAAGATTATTTGCTCTCTGCTGCTGCTCGGCAGTGTCCTTGCCGCGCTGGCTCAATCCGAACCCGGCAAACCGCTTCCGGAAAAGCCCGGAAAGAAAGGATGGATTCCGCTTTTCGACGGCAAGACGCTGAGCGGATGGACAGCTCCCAATCCCGGCCAATGGGAGATCAAGGACGGCGTTTTGATTGGACAAGGAAACGTCAGCCACCTGTTCAGCCCCAACACCTACACCAACCTGGAGTTCAAGGCCGAAGTCCGCACCCGCACCAACAGCAACAGCGGAATGTATTTTCGCGCGGCGCTCGGACCAGGCTGGCCCAAGGGATACGAGGCACAGGTCAACAACACCTACAAGGATCCGCAAAAGACCGGCAGCCTGTATAATTTTCACAAACTTGCCGAATCGCCGGCCAGGGACAATGAATGGTGGACCCAGCACATTATCGCTGTGGGCAACCGCATCATCATCAAAGTCAATGGCACGATCGTGACGGACTTTGTGGACGACAAGAACACGTTTCCCTCGGGCCATCTGGCTTTCCAGCAGCATGACCCAGGCAGCTACGTCGAGTATCGAAATGTCGTCGTTCGGCGTCTGCCCTCCGATGAACAGGCGGCTTGGAAAATCATCCGTCGCGACACGCCCGAATTGACCAAAAATAAACACTGAGGCGGCTTAATTATCTGACAGTCCGCTGAGGTCTTCCTCAGCCCGACCGTTGGCGCGCCTCAGATGATTCGGTGGTGTTTTGGGTAGCCGCACACAAAAGGTGCTCCCCTCTTTTCCGGAGGATTCCACCCAGACTTCGCCGCCCAACATGTCTACAGCGCGCTTCACGATGGCGAGCCCCACGCCGCTGCCCGGATACTCCCGGCGATCGTGAAGCCGCTCGAAAATTTTAAAAATCTTCTCGTGGTAGTCCGGCGCGATGCCGATTCCATTGTCGGACACTTGCACGACTACCGAGCCGTTTTCCTCCCGGCATTGAACCTCCACCCGCAAGGAAATATCCGGCTTGCGGTACCGAATGGCGTTGCTCAAGAGATTTTCAAAAATTTGCTCCAAAAGGCTTTGATCGGCCTGCACCACAGGCAAGTCTTCAGGGAGCGCGAATTCAGCGTTCAGTGCGGTCATTTGCGGCTTGTATTCCGTGGCGATGTCTTGAAGTAGCCGTTTCATGTCCACAAGTTCGAACCGAACCGCCTTCCGCCCGAGCCGCGAATAGTTCAACAGGTCTTCTGAAAGCCGGATCAAGCGCTGGGCCGTGTTTCGGATGCGCTCCAAACAGGACCGCCCCTCGTGGTTGAGCTGGTCCCCATGATCCTCCTCAATGATCGAGGCAAAGCTGCTGATGGCATTGAGCGGCGTGCGCAAGTCGTGCGATATGGAATAGGAAAAAGCCTCCAGGTCGCGGTTCACCTCCTTCAAGCGCATCGTTCGCTCCAGAACCTTCTGCTCGAGGCTTTCATTTAATTGACGGATGGTTTGCTCAGCCGCCTTGCGTCGCGCGATCTCCTGATGCAATTGCTGATTGGTTTGCTGCAATTCCCGCGTGCGCTCCTGGACACGTTTTTCAAGGCTGCCAAGGCACTCCCTGAGCTTGGACTCCGTTTGTTTTCGGTCACTGACATTGCGGAATATGCCGCGAGTGTAAAGCGCTTGGCCATTGGCAAATTTGCAGTTGGCCGAGCCTTCAACGTCAATCGGTGAACCGTCCCTGGCGACGAAAACCGCCTCGACCCGCTCAAGTTTCTCACCGGCCAACACTTTGCGGAACATTTCCTCGCAATGAACCCGGCTGTCGGGGTGGATGATGTCCATCAAGGATAGCATCGGAATGTCCTCCTCCTCGTAACCCAGCGCTTGCCTCCAAGCACGATTGACATAAATGAACTTCCCGGACACATCCACGCTTTGGACGAGATCGTTGGCGTTTTCGAGCAAGTCCTTCATCCGTTCCTCCGAGGCCATCAACTCGTCGGCAATGTACTGCCTGTCGCCATTGACCCTCACCAGTTCCCGTGAGCGGCGTCGTAGTTCCAACAGAGACATGGTGTGGCGGCTAAGCACACGCAGGGCTTTCTTCTGGTCATGGGTCAACTCGCGCGGACGGCGGTCGAAAACACACAAAGTGCCCAACTCGGCACCCTCTGGTGTAATGAGAGGAGCCCCGGCATAAAAACGAATTTTGGGGTCTGCCTTGACCAGCGGGTTGTCGGCGAAACGGGCATCCTTTATCGCGTCAGGAACAATCATCAGGCCCGGCTGGAGGATGGCATGGCTGCAAAAGGAGATATTTCGAGAAGTTTCGGATTCAGAAAGGCCAAAGCGAGACATAAACCACTGCCGATCCTCAT
>CALJZV010000549.1 GCA_937983475.1 uncultured Verrucomicrobiales bacterium | reverse complement strand
TGCAGATGCCCAGGCTGGCCAGGATGCCGATGGGCATGTCGCGGCCCGGATTGCGCGTCTCCTCGGCGGCGGTTGAAATGGCGTCAAACCCAATGTAGGCGAAGAAGATGATGGCCGCCGCGCTGGAGATGCCCTTGAAGCCGTTGGGTGCAAACGGGCTCCAGTTCTCCGGCTGGATGTAAAAGATTCCCACCACCAAAAACACCGCGAGCACGGCCAGCTTGATCACCACCATCCAGAGATTGAAATTGGCGCTCTCCCGGATGCCCCGGACGAGAATCCACGTGATGGCCATGACCGCGAGAAACGCCGGCAAATTGAACAGGATGGGCATTCCGAAAATACGCGGCGCGTCCTGCATGGCCTGCGCGGCCCGCGTGACGGAGACACCGAGCGTGGACAGGTCCACTCCGTTCATCTGCGCTTGATTCCATTGCGCTGCGGCCTGGGTGGCGGTGCGGAAATCAATGCCCAGCCAGAGCGGCCAGTTGAAGCCGAAGCCGCGCAGGAATTCCTGAAAATAACCGGACCACGAAATCGCCACCGCGACGTTGCCGACGGCATATTCGAGGATCAAATCCCAGCCGATGATCCAGGCGAACAGTTCGCCCAATGTGGCGTAGGCGTAGGTGTAGGCCGAGCCGGCGACCGGGACCATTGCCGCAAATTCCGCGTAGCAAAGCGCCGCGAACCCGCAGGCAATCGCCACCAAAATGAAAGAGATGACCAGAGCGGGCCCTGCCCCGACATGCTCGGAGCCGCCCGCCGCCGCCGTGCCCGCCACCGAGAATATGCCCGCGCCGATGATGGCGCCAATGCCGAGGGAGGTGAGATGCCAGGGGCCGAGGGTGCGTTTGAGATGCCGTCCCGGCTCGGCGGTGTCGCTCACCAACCGGTCCACGGGTTTGCATCGGAAAAGGCTTCGCATGATGAGAGTAGTTTTAATTTCCCGAAAGTTCAGCGAGCAGTTGCTCCATTTCGGCCAGCGGCCCCTCATGGTTCTGCTCGAGGGCCAGTTGCTTGGCGCGCTCGAACGCCGCGATGGCGGCGGGCTGATCGCCCGAGGCCAGCTCACATTTACCCAGGAGAATCTGCACGGCCATCCAGTCGGGCTTTTTCTTCAGCGCGACTTCAAAGTGCGTTCGCGCCTCGTCGAACCGCTCGGCGTCAAACAGAGCCTTGCCCAGGCTGAACCGGGCCATTTCATTCTCGGGATACTGCTCCACCAGTTTCCGGCTGCGCTCGATAAAATCACTCATGGGAAAATAAAACAGATTTCAATGTGCCCGAAAAAAAATCAGACCTTCACCCACTTCCGGCTTTTGGCCGACTGCTCGATGGCCTCCAGAATGCGCTGGTTTTTTAAACCGTCTTCAAACGACGGCTGGGCGGGTTTGGCCTCGGCAACGGCCGAGATAAAATCGGCGATGGTGTTCACAAAGGTGTGTTCATAGCCGACAATGTGCCCCGGCGGCCACCAGTTTTTCGCGTAAGGATGCGCGTCGCGGTCGGTCACCACGATGTCGGTGAAGCCGCGCCGGTGCCGGGCGTCATCAACGCTGAAGAATTTGAGGCGGTTCATGTCCTCGAAGTCAAAATAGAGGCTGCCTTTCTCGCCGTTGATCTCGAAGGTGATGTGGTTTTTTCGGCCATAGGCAAAGCGTGTGGCCTCAAGATTTGCCACAGCGCCATTCTCAAACCGGCCAATCCAACTCACCGCGTCGTCCACGGTGACGTTGCCTTTTTTACCCGAGGCGGCGGGCTTCGGCGGGACGCTTCCGGGCTCGGCAAGTGGCCGTTTGGTGACGAAGGTTTCCATCAGGCCGCAGACCTCAGTGAACTCGCCGACCAAAAACCGGCCAAGGTCAATGATGTGCGCGTTGATGTCGCCGTGCGCTCCGGAACCGGCAACATTTTTCCGCAAGCGCCAGGTGAGCGGGAATTCGGGGTTGGCCAGCCACTCCTGGGCGTATCGTGCGCGAAAGTGATAAATGCGCTTGCCCAGTTCGCCGCCGGCAATCATCTGCCGAGCCAATGCCACCGCAGGGATGCGCCGGTAGTTGTGGCAAATCATGTTCACAACCCTGGCCTTATTTACCGCTGCCACCATTTGTTTGGCCTCGGCCAGTGTTCGCGACAGCGGCTTCTCGCAAAGAATGGCCTTGCCGGCCTTGGCGGCGGCAACGGCCATTTCGCAATGGGTGTCGTTGGCCGTGCAAATGTCCACGATGTCGATCCGAGGATCGGCGATGACCTTGCGCCAGTCGATTTCCGCCCGGCGCCACCCCAGCACCTCACGCGCCCGCTCGACGCCAGCGGGGTCGCGCCCGCAAAGGGTGTCCATCTCCACGCGGGCGGGCAGCTCGGGGAAGAAGCGGTTGGCCTGTCGCCAAGCGTTGGAATGCGCCTTGCCCATGAACTTGTAACCGATCAAGGCGACGCGGAGGGTTTTCATTTAACGAAAAGGCGCGGTTTGCATCCGCGCC
>CALJZV010000548.1 GCA_937983475.1 uncultured Verrucomicrobiales bacterium | reverse complement strand
GCACAACTAAAAGATGTCATCGCTGTGATCGATGAATCGCACCGTTCTCAGGAAGTCGATTTCGGCAAATGGATGCGCGCCACGCTTCCCGACGCTTCCCTGTTCGGCTTCACGGGAACGCCGATCGAAAACGGTGACCACAACACGCCCAAAGCATTCGGCCGTATTCTCGGCAAACACGAAACCGGCCAGGAGCAGATCGGTCGCTACATGCACCCCGGCGCACCCTACTCAATTAAGCAGGCTATCGAAGACGGTGCCCCCATCCCGATTCACTTCGAGCCGCGCGTCGGCGATTGGGCCATTTGGGGCGAGAAGCTGGATGAAGTTTTTGAGCGAGAGTTCGCCCACCTGCCGGAGGGTGAGCGCGAAAAGCTCAAGAAAGAAAACGCCAAGCTCGAAACGATCATAAAACTGCCCAAGCGCGTGCAGATGATTACCGCTGACATTGCGGAAGATTTTAAGACGCGTGTTCGCCCAAATCACTTCAAGGCGATGGTGGTCTGTTTTGATCGCGAGACGTGTGTGCTTTACAAGGCGGCGCTCGACACGTTGCTCGGCCCGGAAGTTTCCTTATGCGTCTATTCAGCCAATCCCGAGAAAGACAAAAACAATCCCGAACTCCAAAAGTATTACCTCGCCGATTCAGACCGCAAAAAGGCCATTGACGAATTTAAGAAGGAAAGGCCGCAGGATGCTGCGGAAGCAGCCAAGCCGGAGAACAAATGGCGCAACGTCGAAATTCTTATTGTTTGCGACATGTTGCTGACCGGTTTTGATGCGCCCATCGTGGAAACGATGTATCTGGACCAGGGCATTCGCGACCACACCCTTCTTCAGGCGATTGCTCGCGTGAACCGGCCTTACAACGACCTTAAAAAGGTCGGCGTGGTTATCGATTATTACGGTCTTTTCGACAAACTGGAACAGGCCCTCAACTTTGACAAAAACGAATTGGGCGAAGTCGCCTTTCCGTTCACGCGCTTGCGCGAACAATTCAAATTGGAAATGCAATGGCAACTGGAATTGTTCGCCGAATTCCCCAAAGAAGGAAATTACGACAATATCATGGCGATTCTGTCGTGGCTGAATCTAAACGAACCGAAACGCGAAAAGTTTGAACTCGGCTACCGGAACCTGAGCCTGCTCTGGGAAACATTGCATCCCGACCGGTTTCTCGTTGACCACGAAGCACATTACCTCTGGCTGACACGGATATGGATTTATTACGTCAAAGAGTTTTATCCAGCCGCTCAAAAATTTGAAACGGATCCCGCAGACGGGGCCAAAACGCGGGAGTTGATCCGTCAACACGTCGATGTTGAGGAACTTAAACGCAATCTCCCGAAATACGTCTTGGATGCGGATTACTTGACCCAGATCGAAGACCGCCCGCCAGACTCCAAAGCGCTCAACATTGAGGCCATGCTGGCCGCAGAACTGACGATTCGCGCCGGGGAAGACGAGGAATTCCAGCCCCTGAGCGAACGCCTCAAGCGCATCGTTCAACAAAAGCGCAATGGAACACTCCTTGGCTTGGCGCTTTTAAGCGAACTTGAAAAACTGACGCAGGAAACGGTGGCATTGATTCAGGAGTCAAAACGCCCGCTCGGAGAAGCCATTGCAGCCGCAGCCCAGGAACGAGCTCCCGGCCTTGCCAAACCCGATGCAATGAAGATTGCCGCCGCGATCATCGCAAAAGCCGATGAAATTTTATTTCCCGGCTGGACCGAACAGGAGCACATGGACGTGGAATTGTTCCGGGAATTCACAAAGGTTTTGGCGAAACAGTTTTCATCGGCCTGCCTTCATATGAGCGAGAAGGACTTTGTCCCTCGCGTCATCAAGCTCATGAAAAAGGCCAACTATCTGGCCACCTCGGATGAATAAGGAATTATTCAACTACCATCTCCGCGTGAGTGCCCGCGCGCGTCACGTTCGCTTGCGGGTAACCGTGCGGCATGGATTGGAGGTCGTGATTCCACGCGGATATGATGCGGCAAAGGTGCCGGCGTTGCTCGAAAAGAAGAAAACTTGGGTGCGCGCTGCGCTGGA
>CALJZV010000547.1 GCA_937983475.1 uncultured Verrucomicrobiales bacterium | reverse complement strand
CCGCGCCCCACTTGGTGGCCCAGCGCATCTTCTCGACTTCCTCCTCGATGCTGGACGCGACGGCGCTGTTGCCGATGTTGGCGTTGATCTTCACGAGGAAGTTGCGCCCGATGATCATCGGCTCGGATTCGGGGTGATTGATGTTGTTCGGGATGATGGCGCGCCCGGCGGCGACTTCATCGCGGACGAATTCGGGGGTGATCTCGGCCGGGATGCGCTGGGGGAAACGGTTGAAAATGCTGGGCGTGTAAGGGCTCTGGCCGAGCTGCGCTGAACCGGCGTGCTGCTTGTTCAGGTCGTTGCGAACAATGTCCTTCGCCATCTCGGCAATCTTCGCGCGGCCCAGATTTTCGCGAATGGCGATGAACTCCATCTCCGGCGTGATGATGCCGGCGCGAGCGTATTGCAGTTGCGTGACAACTTTGCCCGGTTTGGCGCGGACCGGCTTCCGTTTTTCGCCTGTAAATTCAGTTGGAAGAGCCGTTGCGCCGACAGGCACGGGACGTCGCGATGCGGAGCGAGCATGTTTTTCGCTCAAATAGCCGTTGTCGATCGGTTTGACCTGGCGGCCGTCGTATTCCTCGACATCACCCCGTTGGAGGATCCATTCCCGGCGAAGAGCCGGCAACCCCTGTTCCACTTCACCCTTGAAATCCGGATCGCCCCACGGACCGCTCGTGTCATAGACGCGAACCGGTTCATTCACCTCAAGTCGGCCATCGAAGCCTTTGGTGGGCGAAAGTTCGATTTCCCGCATCGGCACACGGACATCGGGATGAATCTGGCCCTGAACATAAACGCGCTTGCTCTTGGGCAATTGCTCGCTGCTGTGCGGCTCGAAGGAATCTTTAGGTGCAATCATAAAACAGGTAATCGACTTTAAATTGAGAGTTGAGAGGGGCTCTCGGGCGATCCAGCGAGCTTTTGAAGGTGGCCACGGTGGCCCTCCGCAAGGAGTTCCTTCGCCAGCATTACCTGGATCAGGTTCAACGGGTCTCCCGCGTTTCAACGCGGAACTCTCAGCCTTCGCCGGCGCTGAAAGTCAATTTTCAGACTGTCATGCCGGACGGTTGGCTCCCCGAACTGAGCCTAGAGTGCGTTGGCATCTTCTGGGTGTCAAGAAGGCCGACGAATGCCCAGTAAAAATCAAGATTCAACACGGCTGATGGCCCCAGTCCTCTTCCTTGAGGGCCTCCTCATATCGCGCCATTTGCTCTTCCTCGGAAAGCGTTTTCGAAGGATGCAGTGCATCCGGTTGTGCGTTGTCGTTGGCCGAACCGGGATGGTTCTCGGAAGGCGTGGATTTTTCGGGCTCTGGCATGATGAGTCGCCCTTCTATCCAAGCAGGCCTATGGCCAAATAAAGCGCCATGGTCACGCCGGCGGCCACCAGCGCGTAGGGCATCTGGGTCCTGACGTGGTCAATGTGATCGCTGCACGCGGCCATGGAGGAAACGATGCTCGTGTCACTGATGGGCGAGCAATGGTCGCCAAAGACGCCCCCGCCCAGCACCGCGCTGACCACCAGCGGAATGGACACCGCCGCGCCGGCCTCATTGTAGGTCGCGGCCAGGGGCACCGCGAGGGGCATCATGATGGCGAAAGTTCCCCAACTGGTGCCCGTGGAAAAGGCGATGAAACACGACACCACAAACACCACCGGCGCAATGAGCGCGGGCGTGAGATAGGGCTTGGCCATGGCGGCAACCCAAGGACCGGTGCCCAGCTTGTTGCAGGTCGCGCCGATGGCAAAGGCGAACATCATGATCGCAGCCAGCGGCACCAAACCGCCCGCGCCCTTGAAAGTCAGGTCCATCATCTCGCCCATGGAGAAAACCCGCTGCACCGCATACAGCGCAAAAGCCACCACCATCGCGAACAAAATGCCCCACAACACCGCCGTGGAGCCCGACGCCTGGTCGAGATAATTCATCAAAGTGGGATTCGCGATTTTTGCCTCCTTGACGCCGCGAATGCCGGTGATCGCGATGCCGACGGGCACCATCAGCACCATGGCGGCCAGAGGCAACAGCATGTTGCGCTTGCGAGCGCTCACGCCAGCCTTGGTCGGCAGCGAAATAACGGCTTCGTCCACCACGGGAACCGCGCCGTCGCGCAGGACTTTGCCCTCGTTGCGGGCGCGGTCCTCGGCCTTGCGCATCGGGCCGATGTGCCAGTCAAACAGACAGACGGCCAGCACCATCAGGACCGAAATGATGGCGTAGAAATTCAAGCCGATGGCCGGAAGGAACACACTCAACGGACCCTGTCCGCCCAGGTGTCCTGCCGCCGCCTGCGCGCCAAGCAGGCCCAAAATCATCGCGCCCCAGCCGTTGATCGGGAGCATCACGCAGACCGGCGCGGAGGTGGAATCGGCGATGTAGGCCAGGTTTTCGCGGGAAATTTTCAGCAGGTCGAACAAAGGCCGCGACACGGTGCCGACCACCAGGCAGGTGATGGTGGATTCAATGAACACGCCCAACCCGATGGTCCAGGCCATGAGTTGTGCGCCGCGCCGGGTGCGTGCCCATTCCCAGCGGCTCACCCAGTTGACGAAGCCTTCCACGCCGCCGCTTCGTTGCATCATGATCAGCAACGAGCCCATCAACATGGTGAAGACAATGACCTTGGTCTGCCATCCCTCGGCGAAGACCGCGACCAGCGCGTTGATGGTCTCCATCGTGCCGAGAAACACGTTGCCGCCCGCGACGATGACCCAGCCGACCCAGATGCCGGCCAGCAGGGAGACAACCACCTGCCGGGTGAGAATGGCCAGGGTGATGGCGAGAACGGGTGGCAAAACCGACAGCCAGCCATAGGATTGCTCAATCATGGTGTTTTACTTTCTGATAAGTTTGAACGGCGAGGCAAGGTCGGCAGCGCCCAAGGTTTTCTGCGAGCTTGATATTCGCTCGCGGGCAATTGAACCAGAAGGGGCGCGGCAGCCGGATCGAGCCACAGCGCGATTGTTTTCATTTCCTCGTACGCCATCGCGGTGCAACCGCTGGTGCTGCTTTGCGGGCCGTTCCAGACGTGCATGAATATGCAGGAGCCGCCTCCGGCCCGGCGGCGCGCGTTGTGGTTGACGACCAGTCCCAGCCGGTACTCGACTTCGATTTCCCACATTTTCTCGGAACTGTTCCAATCCGGATCCGGGACGCTGCCGCGCATGAGAATGGAGTTGTAGCGGCTCGATTTGGCGTCATCCACGCATTCCAGGCCGGAAACCAGTTGAAAATACGGCAGTCGAAGCCCGCTCAGTTCGCCGGCGGGCGCCAGGCCAAACACCGATCCCAGACTGAAAATGCCCGCCGGGCTTTTGCCATCACCCTCGCGCTTGGAAGGACCATCGGCCTGGGACGGATGCAAGCCATCGCCCCATGCCAGGCCGTTGCGACCGACAACCACCGGCACAGGCTTTCCCACGGGTTTCCACCGGCCGGCTTTGCGTTCGTAACGATAGAGGGTCCCGGGAACCGCGTTCCAGTCAGGCGTGACAACCACCATCAACTGGCGGGTGTGTTCGGTCACCGGTGAGGCGGCATTGCCACAAGCGATTCCTGCCCGGCAAAAGAATAGCAGCGCTAGCAGCAAAACGATTTTCAATGGGCCGTTACATTTCATCACAAGGGCACGGCGGGCGAGTATGCGAGGGAACGAGTGGGCTGTCCACAATTCAAAACAGGCGCGGAATCAGCAGCATGACCAGCGACACGATGGCGACCAACCCAAAGACGTTGAGGGCGAATCCGTTTTTGATCATCTGCGGCAACGGAACGCAGCCCGAGCCATACACAATCGCGTTGGGCGGCGTGGAGACCGGCAACATGCAGCCAAGCGTCGCGCCCAGGCAGGCAGCCAGGGCGGGTTGCAGCGGGTTCACGCCGGCGGACTGCGCCACCGCGATGGCCACCGGCACGAGCATGGAGGCCGACGCGGTGTTGCTGGCGGTTTCCGTCACGGCCAATCCCAGCCCGGCAAACAGCAGCACCAGCGTGAAGGTGGTCCGCGCCTCGGTCACCTGCACCAGGCTGTTGCCGATCCAGCTTGCCAAACCGGTGGTGAACATCAGCTCGCCCAGCGTGATGCCGCCGCCGAAAAGGAGGATGGTTCCCCAGTCAATGCGCTTGGCCTGCGCCCAGGCGAGCGTGAACCGCCTTTCGGACAAATTCACCGGCAGAAAGAAAAGCAGCGCCGCCCCCAGCAGTGCCACGATGGATTCGGGCAGGCGCGCTGAAAGCCACTTGTAAGCCGGCGAATCGGTTCCTGCGGCCACCGCGACGAAGCCCGGAAGAATCCAAAGGCCCACCGTCAGGACAAACGCCACCAGCACGTTGATTTCGCCGCGCGACAGCGGCCCCAGCCGGGAGCGCTCGGTCGCCAGCCACGCGGCATTGCCGCGCAACAGGCCCGGTTCCGCCGGGAACATCCGCTTCAGGTAAACCATCAGAAAGATCACCAGCGCCAGCGAGAGCGGCAGTCCGAACATCATCCATTTGAAGAACGGTATCTGAATCCCGGTCCGGCCTTCGATGACGCCAATGCCGATCAGATTCGGCGCGGTGCCGACCGGGGTAGCGAAGCCGCCGATGGACGCCGCAAAGGCCGTCATGAGCAACAGGCCGGTGCCGAACTTCAACTCGGTGTAATGGACTTCACGCCCGGCCTGCTCCGATTTGCGCCGCGCCATCTCGGAAAGAATCGAGACGCCCACCGGCAGCATCATCGCCGTGGTCGTGGTGTTGGAAATCCACATCGAAAGCAGATACGTGATGGCGCCAAAGGCCAGCAGCAGCCGCGACGGATTGTCCCCCACCCCCGGCAGCGACAGGATGCGAAAGGCGATGCGGCGGTTGAGCCCGTGATGATAGATGGCCTCCGCCAGGAGAAAACTGCCGATGAACAAGAAGATGATCGGGTCGGCGAAGCTTTTGAAAATATCCTTGGTCGAACCAATGCCCATCACCACGCACAAGGCGGGTCCCAGCAGCGCGGTGATTGCCAGCGGAATGGCCTCGGTCACCCACAGCGCCACCACCAGGCCCAGCACGGCCAGCAACGGTTGCGCATGGGGATTGGCTTCCAACCCGCTCAAGGGAGCGAACCAGAGCGCCAGAAACACCAGCGGCGCCGCGACAAACCCCGCGCGCTGGCGCAGCACATTGAAGCGCTCCTCGCCTCGGGAGAGAGCGCCTGTTTCCGAAGCCGGCATCTCCGTGAGGTCGGGCTTGCGCATGGGTCGGCTTTAGTAACAGAGCCGCGCCGACAGGGCAAGCGCCAGGGATAGATTGAGCCCCGGATGGGTGTGATTATTTCTGGGTGATCCGACGCGTGCCGGGTTTCACAAATCGAGCGCCGCCTCTCCCCGTCCCTCTCCTCCAATGGAGGAGAGGGTGGCCAACGGCCGGGAGTGGAGGACGCGCCAGTTGCGAGGTTTGGCTGCGCCAACTCATTCCCGGAGAAAAAAGGTCGCCCACTTCCAATCGCACCCGCCAAAGATGAAACACCGATTGGCGCGGATGAGAAAAAGTTTACGGATTCGCAATGCTCCTTTCGAGATTCCCTTCATCCGCGTTTCATCCGTGTTCATCTGTGGCTTAAAAAAACCGTTCCATCCGCCGCTGAATCCCCCGCAAGCTCTCAACGCCCGCCAAAGCTTGTGTTTCGCCAAGGCCCTTTTAGATTCTGCGGACTTTCAATCATGTTTGAGCTGATTAAAACCGATTCGGCCACCAAGGCCCGCCTGGGGCGACTCACCACCGCGCACGGCGTCATCGACACGCCCGTGTTCATGCCCGTGGGCACGCAGGGCAGCGTCAAGGCGCTTGACCCGCGCGAACTGACCGAGATGGGCACGCAGATCATCCTGGGCAACACCTATCACCTCAACATCCGGCCCGGGCTGGAGATCATCAAAGCCGCCGGCGGTTTGCACAAATTCATCAACTGGCCCCTGCCGATCCTCACCGACAGCGGCGGCTTCCAGGTCTTCAGCCTGGCCAAGATCCGCAAGATCAAGCCGCACGGTGTCGAATTCCGCTCTCACCTCGACGGCTCGCTCCTGTTCCTCGGGCCCAAGGAGGCCATG
>CALJZV010000546.1 GCA_937983475.1 uncultured Verrucomicrobiales bacterium | reverse complement strand
TCGCCCGCCATGCCGAACCAGAGGCCGTCGGTGGACGCAGCGGACGGCGCGGCCCAGTTGGCCTGTGTGCCGAGGTGATTGATGCCGAAAATCGCGTGTTCCGTGCTGCCAGCGACGCCCGCGCCACTGCCGCCCGCCTCACCCGGATAATTGATCCACACATCGCATTTGAGGGCGAAGTTGCCGCTGAAGGATTTGTTTCTAGGATAAAGATTGCCGGCCGACGGTGCGCCGTTGGTGTCGTTGTTGTTCACCGTCGATTTGAAGCCGCGCGTGGTGCCTCCGGAATGGGGCGCGCGCGGAATCAGGTTTGTGGCGCCATTGAACGTGTAGGTGTTGGTGCCGTAGTTGAACGCCCAGTCCACCGTGTAATCGGGCAGGGCGTTGGCCGAACCCCAGAAGACATTCCAGTTCGCCGAACTGTTGGTGTCGAAGTTATCAGAAAATAAAACAGGATGGCTGGAGGTGTTCACCCGCAGGATCGCCGGGATGCTCCCGGTGCTGCCGTCGCTGTTGCTGACCGTGACCGTGTAGCTGCCCGCATGGACCGGCTGCACATTGGTCAACGCCAAAGACGCGCCGGTCGAGCCGGAAATTGGCGAACCATTAACTTGCCATTGGTAGGCCAGCGGCGGCGTTCCAGAGGCCGCGACCGTGAAGGTGGCGGTGGCTCCCGGGTTGACGGTCTGGCTGTGGGGCTGCGTGGTAATGGCAGGGCCGGTCTGCGGCACCGTGTAACGAGGAATTGGAAGAATATTCCCTGCGAAGGTGGTTTCGTCGCTCAATAGCGCGGCGAGGTTGGGGTTGGTCAACACATTGGTGACGGTGTTCGATTGGCCGTTGAGCGTGATGCCCATCTGCACCAGGCGGATGCCGTGGCTGTAATCGGCGTAAGTTTCCTCATGGCCGTTGTAAACCGGCTGGATGGGCTGGCCGTTGCTTTGGTGCCAGCCGTAGATGACCACCGGCTTGGTGATGTTGGCATTGGCGAAATTGGTGTAAATGCGGACGGAAATCACCACGTCCTTCTTATCGCCGCCGGTGAGCGTTCCCAGCGGAAAGGAATTGGTCACGGCAAAACGCTGGGTGCGCACCATCGAGTTGTGCTGATCAAACACCGGTACGGTGGTCATGGCGGGGCTGGGCGGAATCGGGGCCGGGGAGAGCTTGCAGGGAGCCTGAGCCCAGATGTCATTGACCATTTTTCGGGTGGGCAGGCTGCAATTGAGCAGATTGGCCAGTCGCTGGGCCAACAGCGGCGTCATGGGCGTCAGGAAATAATCCAGGTCCGCCCCAACGGCGAGATAATCGGGCGTGACATAATAGCTGACAGTGAAATTGGTCCCGTTGATGGTGCCGTTGGTGGTGATCAACTTCAGCGACCGCATCCAGCCCGGCACGTTGCCGGCGGCAAACTGGGAAAAAATCGTGTTCTCCCGGTCGGTGCGGGACAAGGGTGTTATCAAATTGACGAATTCGCTGCCGCTGGGAGCGTTGGCGGCGCGGTGTGGGAGGTTCAGCGTCTGGGCTTGGGTTGGCACATACGCCAACAAGGCGAATATCAAAAAAATGCAGATGCGCATGACAACGCGACGCA
This sequence comes from uncultured Verrucomicrobiales bacterium, assembly GCA_937983475.1. Classification (GTDB taxonomy): domain Bacteria; phylum Verrucomicrobiota; class Verrucomicrobiia; order Limisphaerales; family JACDHS01; genus CALJZV01. Next base: position 8,571 of record CALJZV010000546.1, on the reverse strand, counting down.
GGAAACTCCACGCGGAAAACGGGAGGGGGAAGGGTATGAGCGTGAAAAACATGGACAAAGTGCGCAGTTTTTTGCTGCAAGCACTTATTCTGCGGGGGAGGGGCAAGGCAATTCCAGAAAAATCAACTCGACACATGAGGGGCCTCTGGTTAGTACATCAGGCACGCCAAAGAGGGTCATTGTGGATGTTTGGCAAAATACTACGCTCAGACAGCTATGACCGATTTAATTTACAAGTTCAGCTTCGACGCCGCCAAGGCGAATGCCCAAGTGACTGCAATGGCCATATTTCTATGGTTGGCCGTGATGGCGTGCGCCATTTCGAGCGTTGTCAGCCAGCAGTTTTCCAAAAAGCAGCGCGTTTTTTGGCTTTTGATGATTGTCGGCATCCCGTTGGCGGGCCTGCTGGCATATCTTCCGTTTTCCATTCAAAAGGAAAATTATCCCGGCCTGTTTAACAACTCCAAAGGCCGCTCCTAACCGCTCAATACCGATCCCCCGTGATGCCCCGGACACCTCATCCGACGCCGGCTTGCATGCGGCCTGACGCCTTTTGGCGCTGGCTTGCCCGGGGCGTCGTCCTGTTGGCGCTGGCCGGTTTTCACTCGCTATCGGAGGCCCAAGTGGAGCCTTTGATCAAGCGCCCCCGGTCTGAAAAGCTTCTCAGCGAGCCGGCCCAAAAGTCCAAGGACCAGCCTATTGCCGACACCGAATCGGATATCGGGATTCCCTATTCCGAGGTGTTGCGCGATACGGAGCCGCCTTACGAGGATATGTTCCGCGATGTGAAATTGCGAGGCACCCTCCCGGTTAAATTGGGCGAAGCAGGGGCGAAATTTCATGCCAATTTTTTCCAGGGACTGTCGGTCAGAACACCGTTAAGTCGGGGGCTTCGCCCTGAAACCTCGGAACTGAAGCTGGGAAATTTTTACGTTGACGTGATTTCCCTGTCGGGGTCGGCCCTTTACAGCGACAACGTGGATTTGGACGAAGTGGACCGGGACGACGGGGCCATCGCCATTTTGCGCCTGCGCCTGGGAGCGCTGTTGCAATTGGGGGATAATTTCCGCATTGGCGTCGTGGGAGCTTTTATTTACCTGCCTTTAAAGAACGTCTTTGGCGTGGCCGGCTTTGGAGTGGACGATCCCTTGGCTCAATTTGACTACAGCCCCTTGTTTCAAGCCCAAATCGCCTACGACATGTATGTGGGGCAATGGGAGATCGAGCTGATTGACGATTTCCGGGTTCGGCACCGCCGATTTGGGGCCAATCTGGACTTTGAACTGTTTGATGGGGTCACGTTTGATGAGCAGGACCAGGCGGGGCGATTTCGGACGCGGTCCCAAGGTTTTTCAACTGGCAGTGGTGTTCGCAGACGAAATGACCGGCTTGGGACAAACCTGTTGGAAACCCGCAACTTGGTGGGCGTTTACGCGACCCGAATGCTGCCCACCGTCACACGCGTGGAACTGGGGGCTTTTCATGAAAATCGCTGGTACGCCAACGACCGAAACGACACCCTGAATTTGCCCAACACCTATGATTACGCCTTTGCGAATCTGATTTCAGAACGGGAATCGCTTCGTTTCAAGCCGTATGCCCGCTATCGGGTGGACAAATATGATTACGATGAAAACCCCGATCACTGGCTGCGAGGTGGGATTCACGGCCCTGTCACCGAATACACCCACCTGCTTGGGGAAGTCGGTTACTTTTGGAGCGGGGACAACAATGCCGAATCCTACACCTGGCGGGTTCGCTTGGAACAGAACCCGACGCCCTTGATCTATCACGCCCTTCAATACAGCCGCAGCGTCACCGAGGTGGACAGGGACATCGAAGATCAATGGCTTTACCGGCTCCGTTACAAAATCAACGACGAGCTGCATGCCGAACTGTTTGGGTCCCTGTCCCACTTTGAAGACTTGGACAAAACCGACTCCGGAGGCGACGAGTCGAGAGCGGGCCTCCGGTTTACCTGGAACATCGGACAGCGCACGCATTTACAATGGGGAGCGGTTTATTCCAAGATTGAAAATGACCGCCCGACTGCGGCTGACACAGAAACCTGGACAGCCCGGGCGAGCATCCAGTATCGCCACACCCAGTCATTGGATTCCCGGTTGACCTATCAATACCAGACCCATGATTCCAGCCGTCCGCTGGACAGCTATTATGAGAATCTGGTGCTGTACACCCTGACAAAATACTTTTAAAAAGCCACCGCGAGGTGAATTTGAACAAAAAACCTGAAAGCCAGCCTTCACATTAAATGAGGGCTTGCAATAAAAACCCACTTTCTTCATAAAGAAAACCCCTATAGATATGAAACGGTCACCATTCATCCTTGTCGCTGCTGCTGTTGCCCTGCTTTGTATTTCCAGTCGGGCCAATGACTCTCTTGAGGCTCACAAAAAGACCAAAGAAGAGTTTCAGCAGGCCCAAATTGCATTAGCGCACCGCCAGACCAGTTCCGATGCCCTTCAGCGGGAATTGGACCGTTTGGGTGAGCAAAAGGCGCTGTGGGAGCGCGAACTTGCCTATTACCAAGGCAAGTTGGCCAATGCCAACAGCCAATTGCAGGCCAGTTCCGCTGCCGGCGCAGGAGGCGAAGTGGAAAAATGGAAGCGCGAGTCGGTTTTGATGGAATCGCGCGTGAAGGCTGCCGAACAGGAATTGGCCAAAGTGGAAGAGGAAACCCGAGCAGCCATCAAGAGCCTTCAACGATCTTTCAAGGACACTTACGACACAGCGTTGATTGTGCCCGGAGAGTCCATTGAGGTCATGGTCATGGAGGACGATGCGTTCAATGGCGTGTATCAGGTTCGCCGTGGCGGTTACATCATCATGCCCCGGGTGGGCCGGATTCCGGTTGCGGGCAAGGACCTGGCAGGTGCAGAGAAGGCGATTAAAGAAGCGCTTCAAGAGACGCAAATTCGTGATGGCACAGTCATGGTGGAACGCCCCGACGCGGGAACCTCCGGCACCGGCCCTGTTATTTATCTGGCGGGTGAGTTCCGCCAGCCGGGGCCGTGGAAAATTCCCCAAGGTGTCACCCCGACGGCTGTGACGACCATTCTCCGTTCGGGCGGAGTGACTGAATCCGCAGATTTGACCCGTGTGCGAGTGCTTCGCCTGGTCAGCGGCCAGCCCCTGGTGGAAGAGGTGAATGTTCAGGCCATCTTGGACGGCATCGGTTTGCCCTCGGACCTGTCGCTGAACCCTGGTGACATCATCATGGTTCCGGCTTTCGCAAACGTGATTTACGTGACGGGCAACGTGGTGCGCCCGGGAACACTCAAGCTGTTGCCAGATGACGAATTGACCGCGTATTCAGCCATTTTGCGCGCCGGCGGGTTTGCCCGGTTTGCCAACCGGAGCAAAGTGTATGTCCTGCGAGACCGCGGGAATGGCGACAAGCAGAAGATTCCGGTGAGCATCAAGTAATTGCAGGGTGGCAAGCGGGCGGATTTGATTCTTTAATCCAAGGACATTGTGGTGGTTCCTGAGAAATTCTTCAGCTTTTAAACATTGCTAACAGTTCGCTTTTCCAGTTAAAGTAGGTGGCTTTTTCGGCTTGCTTGCCTTGGGGCGGGCAAGCCGAATTTGTCCCAACAGGCGCCCATGAAAGTGCCGTCAACACAAGACAAGATTTGGCGCGACGATGCGTGTGCTGTTGAAACAAGGAAAGTTGACTGACTTATGATTCCCCATGCCCGGAAAAGCGTCATCACCGAGAACGAGTTGATGATGTACCTGGCGGTTGCGCTCAAGCATCTCCGCCTCATCGTCCTGCTGTTCTGCTTCTCCCTCCTGCTCGGACTGGTCTATTACAATTTTACCAAGCCCGTGTATTACGCGAAGGTGCTGGTGGATTTTGAGTCATTGGACCGCCCTCTCACCGATAATAATATTTACAAGGACAGCACCGACAAGCTGGTCAAGATGGGGCTGGAATCCCCTCAACTGATTGAGCGCACAGCCCGCAAGCTTGGGGTCAACGCCAGCGCCAGGGAGTTGACAAAAAATTATGTGAAAAGAGTGAAGGTCGGTTGGGATACAGAGCGAAATTTAATCATCGAAGTATGGCCCTACAGCTACGAATGGGCCCGTGACTGGGGAGAAACGATGATTCAGGAATATCTCTTGGACCGGGAGGAAAAACGCATCGCCCGAGCTGACGCCATCATTCAAACTTTCACCAAAGAAATGGACGAAATGAAGCAGAAGATGGATACCATCTTCAACTCCAAGTACGACTTCCGAGACACCAACGAACTGACCAAGATTGTCATCGAACTGAATCATCTCAAAGAAATTCCCCGCGAATTGATGTTGGTGAAGCAGAAGCTGGGCATGATGGATCGGGCCCGCGAGATCATCGCGGGAGGGCGCCTGGACGCGCTGGCCAAGCTGTCTTTGCTCTCCTCGTTGGAAAAGGACCTCCAATCCAGTGTTGACATCGGTCAATTAGTCCCAAAGGAAGGCCAGACCCCTGTGGTGGTTATCCCGCAAATGGTGGACGCCGCGCAGGAAAAACCGTGGGAAGTGGTTGACAAGGAAAGGCGGCGCCTCCAGCAGCAATATGAATTGATGGGGCGCACCTTCATGCCCGGCCATCGCAGCATGAAGGCGCTCAAGGAGCAGTTGGACGTTGTCACCAAAGGACTGGACCTGGAGTTGGAAGTGGCTCTCACTCGCTTTGAACTGACCCGCTCCAACCTCCTGAGCAGGCAACGCGAGCTGGAGGACAAGCTCCCTGCCTATAACGAAATCACGCGCCGCCACGAAAAATATCTCCAGGAGTACAACAACTATGACTCCGGCCAGCTTGCCTGGCAGAAAATGCACGCGGAGATGGACAAAAAGCTCAGCATGCTCGACTTCGGCAACGACAAGGAACGCGTGACCCTGAAATACCTTGGGTTTGCCGAGTCGTTACGCACCACTCCGGTGGCGCCGCACCGTCTCAAGCTTGTCATTTACTCGCTTTTGCTGGGGTTGGCCTTGTCCATCGCGGTCCCCTTCCTCATTGAATATCTCGACAGCCGGGTAACTGACGTCGAGCAGGTGGAAGAGGTGCTGCGCCTTCGCGGACTCGGCGTTGTGCCCAAAATTGATGAAACCGAAGGCGATCTGCTGATGCTCAACGATCGAAAACCGGATTATCATTTGCAGGAAAACTTTCGAGTGATCCGGACCAATCTTGTGCTCAATTCCGACGCGACCACCCTGCCGCAGGTCATTTTGATCACCAGCGCCATGCCTCAGGAAGGCAAGACAGTGGTTTCCTCCAACTTGGCGATGTCTTTTGCCATGAAGGGAGAAAAAACCCTCTTGATTGATGCCGACCTGCGGCGCGGACGCCTTCACCGTCTATTTGGCGCCCACAACAAGCCGGGATTGAGCGACGTTCTGCGCGAGCGCAGGCCCATCGAAGAAGCGTTCCGTTCCACCAACCACGAAAATCTCACACTAATGACCTGCGGCAAGCATTTGAACTCCGCCTCCGAGTTGCTCGACAGTCCCTCTTTCAACAAGCTTATTGAGGAATTGCGGGAGAAATATCAGCGCATCATCATTGATACTCCGCCGGTGCTTGGCCTGGCCGAAACCTCCATCATCCAGCGGGTGTGCGACGGTATTCTGTTCGTTATTTGGAGCGATTTCACACCCATCCGCAACGTCAAGGCCTCCATCCAGTCCCTTCAGACCAATGGCGCGAAGTTTGCCGGCTTCGTGCTCAACCGCCTCGACTTTGATTCACTGGGAAACCGTTACAAATATTTCTACTACGCTCCAAATTATTATACCAACTACAAGGCGATCGAGGCACCGACCACGGTCTCTGAAAGCTGATTTCAGCCCATTCCTAAGCCGTCCGCCAGCATGAAGCCCGGAGTTTCAGTCGTCATTCCAGCCTACAATTACGCGCATTATTTGCCGCTGACACTGGATTCCATCCTGAAGCAGGATTATCCCAACTTCGAGATTGTCGTCGTGGACGACGGTTCCACGGATAATACCGCTGAGGTTGTGGCGCGTTATGGGAACAAGGTGCGCTACGTCCACCAGAAAAACGCCGGCCTTTCGGCCGCTCGCAACACCGGCATTCGCCATGCGAAGTTTGACTATCTGGCCTTCATTGATGCTGACGATGAGTGGCGCCCGACGATGATTTCGCGCATCGTGGAGGCGTTTTCGAGGCTGCCGGAGGAGTTCGCCATCATCGCCTGCCACTACGATTACATCGATCCGCAAAGCAAGCCTCTCAAGATTAAAAACATCATCCCGGTCGAGGAACGGGAATTCTCGTGCCGCGACTTCATCCTCAAGACGCGCTTTACGTCCTCGTCAGCCATCATCAAGCGAGTGGCCTTTGACACCTGCGGCGTTTATGACGAAACCCTTCGCAGTTCCGAGGACCGGGACATTTGGATTCGGATCTCCGCAAAATTCCGCGTTTACATGGTGGGTGAGCGCCTGTCATTGATTCGGAGGCATCCCCACAACATGAGCAAGCACGCCGACCGGATGAAGTCCAACATACGGCGGGTGCTAGCCAAGGCGTATGAGGCGGAACTGGTGCCGCACCGGGACCGTCTTTTCTGGATGCGCGTGTTTTCATTTTACTATTTCCAGAATTCCTGGCGTTACCGCGATGAGGGGCGGTGCGGGGAGGCGCTCCGCCAGATTCTCTGCTCGTTTCTGTTATGGCCGTTTTTCCCGCGCCCGGACCGGCTGAATGAACCGCCCCTGTTCCGTCTTCGCAGTCTCATGCGATTCGCGCGGGAATTGGTTGCGGGGCTTCCCAAACCCTCTTAAACCAACCCGCTCCGGCCTCAAATCGAGATGCCTTCCAAACCGATTAAAATCCTGCACGTCGTTTTTTCCCTGGAGCCGGGAGGGATGGAGAATGGTGTCGTCAACGTCGCCAAGGCATTGCGCCCCGACGATTTTGACATCCACGTCTGTTGCCTCAATAAAACGGGCGCCTTTGCGGAGCGAATGCCTGATCCGTCAAAAATTTTCGCTCTGGGCAGAAACACAGGCTTTTCACTTTCAGCGACACTCGCCTTGGCCAAAGCCATAATCCGCCTCAAGCCTGATGTGGTTCATTCTCACAATCTGGGGCCGCTGATTTACAGCGGTCTGGCCACGGGCCTGGGCAGACTCGCACCCCTTTTGCAAGGGGAGCACAGCCTGCTGACCGACGAGGAGTGCCAGCCAAGACGCTTGAAGCAGCGCCGCCAGTTTTATCGATTCTGCCGGAAGGTTCACACCGTTTCCGAAGGATTGCGCCAGCAATTGGTGTCGCTGGGATTGCCCGAAGAGAAAATTGTCACCGTGATGAACGGTGTGGACAGCGCCCGATTTTGCCCGGGATCACGCCAGGACGCGCGTCGTCAGTTGGGATTGCCGGAGAACGGCCTGATGCTGGGCGTCGTCGGCCGGTTTGGACCATTTAAGCGGCATGCGGTTCTCATTGGCGCCTTGAGTCGCCTGCCCTCCGAGATTCCTGACCTCCGTTTACTGGTGGTCGGCGGCGGTGGGCCCGAAAAGGACCGCGTCCAGGCCCTGGTCGAAGCAAGTCCGCACGCCCACCGAATCCATTTGGTGGGCTTTCAAAACAATCTTCCTCCCTATTACCGGGCCATGGACCTATTGGTGGTGCCTTCGGTGAACGAAGGGTTGTCCAATGCAGTGCTGGAGGCAATGTCCTGCGGCACGCCGGTGTTGGCCAATAACACCTGTGGCAACGGCGAAGTGATCTCCAGCGGTGGCGACGGTGTGATTGCCGGCATGGAGGCGGATGCCCAATTGGTGGGCAACCTTCAAAAAGTGCTCGTTGAGAAGCATAAATTGGCTACAATGGGGGAAATGGCCCGGAAAAACGTCATGGCCCGTTTTTCCCTGGACGCGATGGTGGAAAACTATGCGCGGCTTTATCGTGAAGTTGCCGGGCGTCCTCAAACAAAATGAACAAGGAACTGTGAACCGCCTGTGGACTTCGCCTCGCTGACACTATTCCTGATCCTCTACTACATCCGTCCGCAGGAGTGGATAGCCGCGATCCAGCCATTGAAGCCGGTGACCTTGATCATGGCCTTTGCGATCATTTCGATCCTCATGCGCCCCCGGGGATTCACTCTCAAGGAATTGTTCAAGACGCCCCATGACTGGATGATGCTGTTCTACTGCCTGTGGATCGTCATAGCGGCGCCGGACAAGATGGACACCTTCAAGTCCGTTTACACGCTGTACCTGTTTTACGCAGTCACGGTTCTGGCCTTGTCCAACCTGGACCGGGTGCGGCGATTCATGACGTGGTGGGCGGTGATGATTTTCGTGCTGGCAGGGCTGGCAGTGCTGAGCGAATACGGCTTCGATCCGACCTATTCCTATGACATCACTCATGGCATCATGCAGCACCGCCTGGTGTTCAACACCTCCCTTTACAACAACCCCAACGCCTTGGGGCACAGCATTGTGCCGGTGCTGGTGATGCTTTATTTTTTGTTCATCTGGAAACGGCCCATCTTCGTGCGGATTGGGGCGCTTCCGCTCTTT
>CALJZV010000545.1 GCA_937983475.1 uncultured Verrucomicrobiales bacterium | reverse complement strand
TATTAATGCACCGGCACACTCCGGACACGCGATGAAACCCTTCCTGGAGCAGTTCCGTGCTGTTTTGGTCAAGACGCTTTCCGCGCATCTGCCCGTGGTGCTGGTCACTTTCTTTTCGGCCTTTTTAATTTTCACAAACCTGGGGCATGACTATCTCTGGTCCGATGAAGCGGACACGGCGGTGTTCGCATCCAACATTCTCAAGTATGGCGTGCCCAAGGGTTGGGACGGGTTGACCTACACCGATTCGGACATGGGATCCAGGCTGAACCAGGACCTGGTGATGGTGAGCCACCCATGGGTGCAATACTACGTGACGGCAGCGTCGTTCTGGCTGTTTGGAGAGACGCCTTTTGCCGCGCGGCTGCCCTTTGCGGTGGCGGGCTGGCTGACCATTCCCCTGCTGTATTTTTTAATTTTGCGACAGGTCGGCGACCGACGGGCGGCGTTGTCAGCGGCGCTGCTGCTGATGCTTTCGGTGCAGTTTCTCATCTACACGCGGCAATGCCGGAATTATTCGCTGAACATTTTCCTCACACTCCTGCTGGCGCAGTTTTTCTTCCAACTGACCTCCCGCCGCGGAATGGTTTTCTTTTCCGTGACCGCCATCGCGTTATTTCACACCCACCCCATCGCCCTGGCGCCACTGTCGGTGATGGGCCTGCTGACACTGGTTTACAAGCCGTTCGCCAGCTTGCGAAAAGGCTATTGGCTGTCGGTTCCAGCCATCGCGGTGTTCACACTGCCGTGGTTTTTTCTCGCCCGGACCGGTTACGAGGAGAACACAGACTATGTGACATCAATCGCCAAATTGGTGCCACGCGCCGCACAGTTTCTGGTGGAATGCGGTTCAGTGACACCGCTTTTGGGCATGGTGGTGCTTTTGGCGGTGGTTTTACTGCGCAATAAATGGTCCGTCCAACCCGCGCATGCGGCGAATGGGAAGAATGCCTCGAAGGCGCATTCCAACCGCTCTGCCCCGCCGGTTTTCAGCGACGGGGAGCGCGCCCTTCTGCTGCTGGTCGGCGGCTTGATCGGAGGCTACACGGCGCTGATGCTGGCCACGCAATCCCGGATGGTGATGTGGCAGGTGGGGTTGCGCTACACGCCGGCCATTATTCCGCTGGTGCTGGCGGCGACCGGCGTGTTGATCAGCAAGGCCAGCGGCGGCAACTGGAAAGTCTGGGTGGCCCTGGTGTTGGTGCTGGGGTTTACCAAGCTGGGCCGCATTACGCCCTGGTCATTCTGGCAGGAGGAGACTGCAAGCTTTGACTCCAACAGGATGGTTTCATTGCATGTGCCGCCAAAGGGCAGCGACCGGATTTTCCGAACCGCCATTTACGATCACATCAAGGATTTGTTCCATGAAAACCACGGGACGGTGGCCTGGGTCTGTGACTATCTCAAAGACAAAACCCGTCCGGAGGACATCCTGATCACCAATTATGGGTGGGAATCATTTTATTTTCATACAAGGCTGCCTCAGGGACTGAAAGTTCTTCCGGGGTATCCTGGTGAGAAGGCCGCCAGGTTCCACAAACTGCCCGAGTATGTCTTCAGCGTGGACGGGGCGCGCTGGATTGTCTGGCGATTCGCGTGGGGGGATTATCTGGGCTATGACTGGCGGTGGGTCACCGAGGAGTTGGCGCGGCGAGGCGCCTTGCTGCATCACATGGGCTCGGTTCCCGAAACCATCTGGGAAAACCGCGAGAACATTCATTTCCGCCGTTTTCCAGGCGGCAAATATAAGTTTGCGTGGCATGAGGGCGCGCCCGATGCGCAAATATTCCGGGTGGAATGGCCAAGCGACCGGGCAAATGACGCTGCCGGCCGGATGAATTAATTCAGGTGGCGGCAGTCGCGGTTGGAAGCGCTTCTTTTTTCCGTGCCACACAAAACAAAGCGACGCCGGCTGGGAGAGGGAAAAGTCGCATCAGAAAAAACTCCAGCCGCATAATGAGTTCAAAAACCCAGTTGGCGGCGGACGAAGGCATTTGATTGTCGTCAAAATCGCGCCCCTTTTTAGAAAGTCTGGCGCGGCGCGCCAGCCAGGCGGCGGGAAAGAGCAGCGTGGTCCACCCGGTCATGCGGCAGATTTCAAACCCGTTTTGCGCCAATAGCCGCCGCAGGCTTTCCGTCGTGAATCGCCGCGCGGTGAGCACCGCTTCGTCGTGCGCGCTGTGAAGAGCAGGACAGGCGGGCACGTTGACCAGCAAGAGGCCGCCAGGCTTAAGGACACGCCAGGTTTCACGCAAGGCGGCTGGAACATCGGGCACCCATTGGTGATACAGAACGCTGGAGGAAATCACCGCATCAAATGACCCACCGGCAAAGGGCATCGCGCTGACATCAGCCTGGAAAACATTTTGAAGCCCCCGCTGCCGGCAGAAGGCGATGGCTTCCGGAGACAGGTCCACGCCCACAGGATGACGAGCCTGGGAGAGTTTTTCCATAACGGCACCCGTTCCGCAGCCCGCGTCGAGGATCACCCCGTTTCTCCATTCTGGAAGAAACTGTTCCAAGTGATGAAAAAGGACGCGGTGCAGGGCGCGGTACCACCAATGGCGGCACTCGGTCCGGAACATGATTTCATACTCGGCGGTCTCCATCGCAAAAAACGGTCTGTTTGCGGCAAACGATAAACAGGGTGCGGTAGAACTGGTCCACCACTTCCCTCCGGCTCTCAATACGAAAGCCATCCTTGAGCAACTTCAAATAGTCCTCTTCTTCCCGAAATGAATGCCCTTCGTCCAGCGTTTCAAGGATCCAGGCGGCGAATCTGTTCGGCACAATCGGCCGGATGATGTCGGCAAAAATCAAAATGCCGTCGTCGGTCATGACACGCTTGATCTGCTCCAGCACTCGGACCAGGGATGGATCCTCCACGTGATGGCCGAGGTTCATGCACAGCACCACATCGTAACTAAGGCTGCACAGAGACATTTCCTCGGCACGCATTTGCCAGAAAACGCCCGGGCGATGTTTGCGGCAAAAGGCGATGTATTTTGGGTTGGCATCAATGCCAGTGTAATCGTACCCGGGAAACGCATAACAGCCACTGCCGCAGCCGACGTCAAGGATCCGTCCGGGCGGGTTCCTGCGAAACTGCTCCTGTAGCAGGGTCCGCAGAGGGTAGGGCTCGTTTCCAGTAACCAGGCTGTAGGTTCGGGAAAACAATTCCTGAATCAGATTAAAGAAAAATCCGGTCTTCATGGCATGCGTCGCGCCAGCGGCGGTTGGGTTTCAAGACTGTTTTGTTAAGGGTGTGACGCATGAATGTTGGAGGGTTGGGGTTCGGGGTGGAGTTTGCCGTTGGGAAATTCAGGCAGCGCAGCGGAAGCGGCAGTCTTGGCACCGCCATCCGCCCGGTTTCCCCGGAGCGTGTAGCGGACGACGAACTGAGGTGTGCCAGTATGGTCAAGGTACAGCCGGCCCAAGTACTCGCCAACGAGTCCAAGGATCATCAGTTGCATTCCTGAAAAAAATACAATCGCGCCCAGCACGGTCGGAATGCCGGGGGTCAAATTCTGGTTGATAATCTTGTCCACCCAGATGGCCAACAACATGAAGATGCTCATCGAGGAGGTGAACAGGCCGATGTAAACCGACAGGCGCAGTGGCTTGATGGAAAAATTCAGGAACATGTTCAGCCACAGCCGAACGAGCTTGCCCAGGTTGTAGCGCGAGCGCCCCTCCGGCGCGCGTTCATGCTGCACGGCAATTTGCCCGATATTGGTCGTTGTCCGGTAAATTAGCCCATCAATGTAAGGAAAGGAGCCGCGGTACTTGATGATCTCCTTGACCACAAATCGGCTCATCACCTTAAAGCTCGATAAATAGAGGTCGCGAGGTTTCTCAAGCATGATGGTGGCCATGCGATCGTTGAACCGGCTGCCCAGGTTGCGAAACCAACTGTGCTGCTTCTCAATGTAATGGCCATACACCACGTCCCGGTGCCGCGCCTTGATTTCCTGCAACATCCGCAGAACCTCCTCAGGCGGGTTTTGCCCGTCGTCATCCAGCACCGCCACGTAATCGCCACGTGTGTGGTTGAGTCCAGCCAGCACCGCGCTGTGTTCGCCGAAATTGCGGCTCAGGTTGACGAACAGCACTGTGTCGGGGAACTGCCTGGCCAGGCAGGCGCAGGCGCGCTCGCTGCCATCGCCGGACCCGTCGTTGACCAGCACCACTTCAAACCGCAGGCCCTCGCAAACGCGGTGAATCCTCTCCACCAGCGGCCCGATTGTGAAGGCCCCGTTGTACACGGGAATGACCAGCGACAGTTCGATGGCAGGGCGGGAGCTTGAATGCAAGTCGGTCGCCATGTTTGTGGTATGGCCGGATTCTGAAGGAAAAATGAGGAAAGTTGTAGAAAAAACTTTCGCTGCGGCGATATAAATTCCGTGTGAGCCTCGACTTCTCCCGATTCAATGGCGCGGATGTGCTGATTACCGGCGGCCTGGGTTTCATTGGGTCCTCGCTGGCCCGCCACCTGGTTGGCCTCGGCGCAAAGGTCACGCTGCTGGACAGCCTCATCCCTCAATATGGCGGCAACCTGTTCAACATCCACGACATCCAGCACAAGTTGACGATCAACATTGCCGACGTGCGCGACCCGCATGCGATGGCGCAGTTGGTTCAGGGACGCGACTTCTTGTTCAACCTCGCCGGGCAGACCAGTCATCTGGATTCCATGACCGATCCGCTGACCGACCTGAACATCAACGCCGCCGCGCAGCTTTTCATTCTGGAGGCCTGCCGGGAGCACAATCCCAACGTAACCATTGTCTTTGCCAGCACTCGCCAGGTGTACGGCAAACCCGAATACCTCCCGGTAAATGAGGACCATCCCCTTCATCCGGTGGACGTCAATGGCGTCAACAAACTGGCCGGTGAATGGTACCATTTGCTTTACGACAAAGTTCACAAACTGCGCGCCTGCGCCCTGCGCCTGACCAACACCTACGGGCCGGGCATGCGCGTGAAGGACGCGCGCCAGACCTTCCTGGGCATCTGGTTCCGCAGGCTGATTGAAGGCAAGCCGATCACCGTGTTTGGCAGCGGGCGGCAGATGCGCGATTTCAACTATGTGGACGACGCGGTAAGCGCCCTCATGATGGCGTCGCTGAATCCCGCCGCCTCGGGCCAGATCTTCAATCTCGGACATTCCGAGCATGTCAGCCTACAGGCTTTGGCTGAAATGTTGGTCGGACTGCATCCTGGCGGGAAATATGAAGTGATTCCGTTTCCCCCCGAGCGCCAAGCCATTGACATCGGCGACTATTACGGCGACTTCACAAAAATTAAAACCGTGCTGGGCTGGGAGCCGCGCGTGAGGCTTCAGGAGGGCCTGAGCAACACGCTCGATTACTACCGCAAACACCACAGCCATTATTGGAACGACGCGCCATGATCCGGATGAATGCTTTCAAAGCCGATCCCGCCCAGGTGCTCCAGCAGGAACTGGCCGCCGCCGAGCGCGTTCTCCAGTCCGGATGGTTCGTTCTTGGAAAGGAAGTCGAGCAATTTGAAGCCGCCTGGGCGCGCTACTGCAAGGCGCGGTTCGCGGTGGGCGTTGGCAATGGCATGGACGCCATCGAGGCCGGCCTGCGGGCCATCAACATCGGCCCCGGCGACGAGGTCATCACCACGCCCATGACGGCGATGGCAACGGTTCTGGGCATCATTCGCTCCGGCGCAACTCCTGTGCTCGCTGACATCGAACCCGAAACCGCCCTGTTGGACTTGGAAAGCGTCAAGCGCTGCGTCAGTCCCCGCACGCGCGGCGTCCTGCTCGTCCATCTTTACGGCCAAATAAAACAGATGGATCGTTGGAGTGATTTCTGCCAATCGCGCGGCCTTCATTTGTTGGAGGACTGCTGCCAGTCGCATGGGGCTGAGTGGAACGGCCAGCGCGCGGGCACCTTTGGCACCTGGGGCGCCTACAGTTTTTATCCCACCAAAAATCTTGGCGCACGCGGAGATGGCGGCGCGCTGATCACCAATTTAAGTCCTGTCGCAACCAAGGCCAAAATGCTCCGCAATTACGGCCAAAGCCAGCGCTACCACCATCCTGAAATCGGACTCAACAGCCGCCTCGACGAAGTTCAGGCGGCCATGCTATCTGCAAGACTGACCTGGCTGGACGGCTTCAACGCGCGCCGCCGCGAGATCGCCTTGGCCTACCACAACTCGATCTCCAACTCGCGAGTGCAACTGCTCGCCATGTCGCCAAGCGCTGAAAACCATGTTCACCATTTGTTTGTCGTCCGCTGCCGCGAGCGCGACCGCCTGGCCGAGCACCTCAAGTCCAAGGAAATTGAAACTTTGGTGCATTATCCCGTCCCGGTGCATCAGCAGTCCTCCTGCGCGGACATCGCCCGAGACCCGCGCGGCTTGCCGCAGGCGGAAATTCACGCGCGGGAATGTTTGTCGCTGCCGTGCCACCCCAACCTTCGGGACGACGAGGTGGCCCGAGTCATCGAGGCCGTCAACGCGTTCCGATGAATAGTTCGGCCGCCAAAACCACCGCCAGACCACAAGGAGCGAAGGCTTCGCCAACTCCGGAGCCGCGTTCGGCAACAGCCGCGCGGGTGGTGTTGCTGGTGCTGGCCGTGGTCACGATCTGGCTCTACTGGCCGGTTCGGGAATTTCAATTCACCAATTACGATGACCCGGACTATGTCAGCGCCAATCCTTTCATCCAGGAGGGCATCACCGCGCGCGGGATAGCGTGGGCCTTCACCAGCGCCCATTCCTACAACTGGCATCCGGCCACGTGGCTCTCCCACATGCTCGACATTGAGCTGTTTGGCATGAACCCCGGCGCGCATCATCTGGTCAGCGTGGCGCTTCACCTCGCCAACACGCTGCTGCTCTGCTGGATTTTTTGGAAACTAACGCGCGGCCTGTGGCAAAGCGCTTTTGTCGCGGCGGTTTTCGCGTGGCATCCGCTCCACGTGGAATCGGTGGCATGGATCTGCGAGCGCAAGGATGTGTTGAGCACTTTTTTCTGGCTGCTGACCTTGTGGGCCTATGCGCGCTTTGTTGATCTCAAAACCCAAAACTCAAAGCTGAAATCCCGCTGGTATGCGGCGGCTCTCATTTTCTTCGCGCTCGGACTGATGAGCAAACCGATGCTCGTGACGTTGCCGTTTGTGCTGTTGCTGCTGGACTTCTGGCCGATGCGGCGCTTTGTAAATTTCAAATCTCAAATTCCAAATTTGAAATTGAACCCTTCAAAGGGCGAATCGGCCTCCAGCAGCTCTGGGGGAAACAGCCCAAGTGCCATATTTTCCTGGAAGGCATGGCGCGGATTGGTCTTTGAAAAACTCCCCCTCTTCGCGCTGTCGGCGGCCTCCTGCGCCGTGACGTTTCTGGTGCAGCGCGGACAGGGCGCGGTGGCCGACATGCGCACTTTCGCCCTGGGCGAGCGGTTGACCAACGCGCTGGTTTCCTACGCCCGCTACATTGGCAAAACACTATGGCCAAATGACCTTGTTGTTTTTTATCCGTATCCGGAATCGTGGCCATTCGCCGCCGTGACGGGCGCGGCGATTCTGCTGATCTCTGTCACGACGGCTGTGCTTTGGCGCTTGCCGAGTCAGCCGCACTGGGCTGTCGGCTGGTTCTGGTTTCTGGGCACGCTGGTGCCGGTCATCGGCCTGGTGCAGGTGGGTTTGCAGTCCATGGCCGACCGTTACACTTACGTTTCGATGATGGGTCTGACCATCATGGTCGCCTGGGGAATTCCAGAACTTTTTAAGGGTTTAAAGGATTGGAAAAAAACTGCCCTGGGCATTGCCGCCATCGCTGCGCTCGTGGCCTGTGTGGCTTTGACCCGCGCGCAACTGCCTCATTGGCGCAACGGCGTCACACTGTTCGAGCACGCGGTGCGCGTGACCCCCCGCAATGGCGTCCCAAATCTCATGCTGGCCAACGCGGCAAACGAAGCCGGGCAACCCGACAAGGCTGAGCACTATTACCGCGAAACCCTCCGCATCAGCCCCAACTTCTCCGAGGCGCACTACAATCTGGGCAATCTCCTTGTGGGCAAACAGCGCCTGGAGGAGGCCATCGGGCATTATGAACAGGCGCTCCGGCTGAAACCCGATTCCGCCAATGTGCACGCGAATCTCAGTGTCGCCTTGAGCATGGCCGGACGCCCGGAGGAGGCGCTGGCTCATTCCCAAAATGCCCTTCAACTGCAACCCGGCGAGCCCTCGGTGCTCAAGAATCTTTCCATTGACCTCATCGCCCTGGGGAGGTTTGAGGAAGCGATTACGCACCTGAGCCAGGCTCAGGCTTTGATGCCCCACGATCCTTCGGTGCTGGTGCTGCTGGGAGACGCCCATCGCGGCTTGGGCCGGCTTTCCGATGCCGCTGCGAGTTATGCGCGCGCGCTCCACCTCAATCCCAATGATCCCGAGGCGCGCGAAAAGCTCTCAGCCTTGAAATCCGCTTCCGGAGGAACTCCATGAAGCCGCCGTCCGCCTCCGAAACAACCAGCGCGTCTCCGGCCCGAACCTTTTCACTAAATAAAACCGTGCTGTGGCTGTGCGTGCTGATGGTTTTTTTCGGCTACCTGCGGCTGCGCATGCTGGACTTGCCGCTGGAGCGGGACGAAGGCGAATACGCCTATTCCGGCCAGTTGCTGCTGGAGGGCATCCCGCCCTACAAACAGGCCTACAACATGAAGCTGCCCGGCACCTACGCCGTGTACGCGGGCTTCATGGCGCTGTTTGGAGAAACGGCACGCGGGATTCATCTTGGCCTGCTGCTGACGGTTTTGGCCACGATGGTGATGGTATTTGTTCTGGCGCGTCGGCTGTTCGGCCCGGTCCCGTCCCTGTTCGCCGCCGCCGCCTACGGGCTGTTCTCCGGCAGCATGTCGGTCCACGGGCTGGCCGCGCACGCCAATCACTTTGTTGTCGCCTTCGCGCTGGGCGGCGTCCTGGCCCTGTTGCGCGCGGCGGACCACAGGAGTGTCTGGACGGCGTTTTACAGCGGCCTGCTTTTTGGGCTGGCGTTTCTGATGAAGCAGCATGGATTGATCTTTGGCTTGTTCGGCGCTGGCTGGCTGGCGTGGGAAACGCTGCGGCAACGGCCGCTCAATCCATGGCGCATTGCCAGACAACTGGCGGCTTACTTCACAGGATTGGGACTGCCGTTTGCGATCATTTGTCTCCTGCTCTGGCGCGCGGGCGTGTTTGAAAAATTCTGGTTCTGGACGTTCACCTACGCCCAGGCCTACGCAATGGGAACGCCGTTCGGAATGCAGGACTTTCTCAAGCTGTCCTGGGCGGCGATCGCCGAAACCGCGCCGCTTTGGGGGTTGGCCACAGCGGGATTGAGCCTCATGTTTGTGGAAAATAAAACACGCCGGTGCAGCGCGTTTGTGGCGGGGTTTCTGGTGTTTTCCGCCGCGGGAATTTTCCCGGGATTCTACTTCCGCCCGAATTATTACATTCTGCTGCTTCCGGCCCTGTCGCTGCTGGTTGCGGCCGCGATTCACGCGGGGCAGGAATTGCTCGCCAACCGCCGGCCCATGCGTCATGCCGCTCATGTTGTTGCCGGTCTGGCGATGGGGCTGGTGTTTGTATTCCAGTGGCCGCTGTTTTTCAGGTTGTCGCCGGAGGATGTGTCGCGGTTTGCCTATGGCGAAAACCCCTTCCCCGAGTCGGTGGTCATCGGGCAATACATCCGCGAACGGTCCTCTCCTGACGCCAAAATTGCGGTCATTGGGTCGGAGCCGCAGATTTATTTCTATGCCCGCCGGCACTCGGCCACCGGTTACATTTACACCTACGCGCTGATGGAAAAGCATCCCTATGCCTCGCAGATGCAGCGCGAGATGATTGCCGAAATCGAAACGGCCAGGCCCGAATACATCGTCATGGTGGGCATCCAGTTTTCCTGGGTGGTCCAGCCCGAGTCGGACTTGCAGATTTTCGAGTGGTTCGAGAGTTATTTTCCACAGCACTACAAGCAGGTGGGCGTTTTGGATTATCACTCCGTGGAGCGTCAGGAATTCCGCTGGGATGAGGACGCTGAAGGTTACGCCCCGCAGGCCGCTCAATACATATATATTTTCCGCCGGCTCCCGGAGCCCATTGAGCCCGCCAAAGAAAATTAAATTCCCGCCATCGAGCTCTGTGGCATCATTGGCGCCTCGGCCATTTCTGGATACCCGGATGATTGGATTTCATGCATTGAAAGGGCGCTGATCCCGTAGGAAATTATAAAAGCGGAAGGGTTTTGGATTTACCCCCGCCAAATTCAAAGGAGAAAGGAGATACCATGAAACTTACCAGCCCCGCTTTTTCAGAAGGAAAAACCATTCCCAAGGAGTTCACCCGGGACGGCGCCGATCGCAGCCCCGCGTTGCACATCGAGGACGTGCCTCGTGGCGCCAAAAGTTTGGTGCTGATCCTGGATGACCCCGATGCGCCCAACGGCACGTTCACGCACTGGGTGTTGTTCAACATTTCGCCGGAAACCCGCGATATTCATGAGGATGTGCCGCCTGTGATGGCCACACAGGGGCGCAATGACTACGGCGAAATCGGCTATGGCGGCCCCCAACCACCGTCCGGCGAACACCGCTATGTATTTAAACTCTACGCCTTGGACACAGTGCTTTCGCTGTCCCGCGGCGCCACCAAGAGCGACGTGCAGGCAGCGATGAAGGGCCGCATTCTGGCGGAAACCAAGCTGACGGGACGTTACGCCAGCGCCGAGGCCGTGGGCGCACGGTAACCGTAATTCTACCGCCTGCGGGACGACTCCCGCAGGCACTGCTTGCTTTGCCACACAGCGGGATCTCTTTGATTGAGCGCAACCGGGCAAAGTCCTTCCTTGTGAAAACCGCTTTGCTCGGTTAAGCAACTAGCCCTCCATGAATAAAATGAAACTGGGCTTTTATGTTGGCATCGCCGTGATGGCCAATTTTGCCCTGTGGATTTTTTTAAAGCAGACTTTCCCGCTGATTCAGGAAGAAAACGGCCCGATGGAGAATTTTCAGGCCGTCTGCCTCGCGCTGACCACGATTCTTTCCCTCCGCACTGCCAAGCGCGCCGCGAATGCCCCGGGGGTTGTCTTGTTCAGTCTGCTGGCGCTCTTTGCGGCTACCTTTCTCGTGCTGGAGGTGGACTTCCGAAAAATGGATTTGCCCGCTCTGAACAAAATCATGAACGGAAGAATCCGCGATGTGTGGGTGGGTTCGCTTTGGCTGATCGGGTTGGTTTTTTTGGGGAAAAACTTTCGCCCGACGTGGAGCAGCTTCAGATCGTGGCTGCGAAGCGCCGCGGGCGTTCTAATGCTGTGCGCCGGCCTTTTCTGGATCACGTCAGCGTTAATTGACAAGGGGGTGCTCGGCATGAGTGACCTGTTCCGGGAGGAACTGATGGAGGTGAATGCCACCCTGCTGATGGTTTGGTCGGCGATTCTGGCGTTCAAGGCCCTTCCGCACAAACCCTCCGGCCCCGCCATGGATGCGCGCGCCAGGAAATCCAAGGCCTGATTCGCGAAAGGCTCCTTCACTTCGCCGTGATGAGAAACTCCCGGCAAAATCCCGCTTGGTGTCCTTGGCCCTTGGTGTTTAATTGCCCGCGATGACACACGCTGAAGCCAAGTCCCGCCACGCCGAACTGGTCGACGTCATCCGCAAGCACGACCACCTCTACTACGTCCAGGCCAAGCCCGAAATCAGCGACCACGAATACGACGTGCTTTACCGCGAACTGTCCGATCTGGAGGAGCAGTTTCCCGATTTGGTCACACCCGATTCACCCACCCAGCGCGTCGGTGGCAAACCGTCGGAGGGTTTCAAACGGGTCAAGCATTTGGTGCCGATGCTGTCGCTGGAAAAAATCAAGGCGTCGGACAAGCCCGGCAAGGACGAGGAGCCAGACAATGAGCGTCGCAAGCAGCTTCAGGACAAGGCCACCCTCCAGGAGCTTTCAGCCTTCGACAACACCATTCAAAAGCATGTGGGCAAGGGCTCCGTGGATTACGTGATGGAGCCCAAGGTGGACGGCGTTTCGATCAGCGTGCATTACCGGAAAGGCAGGCTCGCGCTGGCGGTCACGCGCGGAGACGGCCGGGAAGGCGACGACATCACGGCCAATATCAGAACCGTGCGCGCCATTCCGCTGGAGCTGAACCTGAAGAATCCGCCGGAACTGCTGGAGGTTCGAGGCGAGGCTTACATTGCCATCAGTGAATTTGAAAAGCTCAATGACAGGATGAAGGCCGCCGGCGAGGAGCCCTTTCCCAACGCACGCAACGCCACTGCCGGAACGCTCAAGCAACTCGACCCGCGCCTGGTCGCCCAGCGCCCCATCCGGGCCGTGTTTTACGCCGTGGGCGCCTGCGAAGGCATCGACTTCAAAACGCACGCCGAGTTGCTGGAGGCTTTGAGGCAATTTGGTTTGCCTACGCAGCCCAAATGGTGGCTCTGCCATGGGTTGAATGAAGTGCTGGAATGCTACCGCAAGGAGGTCGTGTGCGATTACGACGAAACCCGGGACCTGCGCTCTCAAATGCCCTATGACATCGACGGCGTCGTGCTCAAGGTGAACAACCTCGCCGACTGGGAGCGCATTCCCGCCAAGACCCGGGCTCCCGGCTACGCCATCGTTCACAAGCCCATCCCGTGGATCACGCCCGAGGAAACATTGCTCAAGGACATCACCGTGCAGGTCGGGCGCACCGGCGTGCTGACACCCGTGGCCGAACTGGAGCCGGTGTTCGTACAGGGCTCGACCATTTCGCGCGCCACGCTTCACAACGAGGAGGAAATCAGGCGCAAGGACATCCGCATCGGGGACACCGTTGTCATCCGCAAGGCGGGCATGGTCATTCCCGAAGTCGTGGAGGTGGTGAAAACCAAGCGTCCAGCGGACGCCAAGCCGTTTGATTTCATCGCCCATATCGGCGGCAAATGCCCCGCTTGCGGCGGGGACATCGCGCGAGAGAAGGTTTCCGCCGGAGACAAGGAGGAAGTGGCCTGGCGCTGCCAGAACGTCGCGCAGTGTCCGGCCCAGAAGACCCGGCGCATCGAATACTTCGCCCAGCGCAAGGCGCTCGACATCGAGTCGCTCGGCGGCATCGTTGCCGAAAAGCTTGTCGAGCGAGAAAT
>CALJZV010000544.1 GCA_937983475.1 uncultured Verrucomicrobiales bacterium | reverse complement strand
CGGTGGCCGCCGTATCCTTCAAAAAAAAAACGCGGCACCGGAGTATCTTCCGGCCGTTTTTGGATGCAAACGGCGGGGTGGCAGCGGCAGGCTTCAAAGCCGGCCCCACGCTGACCGCGACGATGGCGGGCGTGACAGGCGATTTGCTGGAAACGATGTCGAGCGATTTGACTTCCTTGGAAGGATGGGGATTGGAAAACCCGCTTTGGTAGAAACGCAGCCCGACGCCGTTGTGCTCTCCCTCCCAAACGCTGACCGCGTTGACGGAATCCTTGCCACGCCGCCACCAGTCGCGAACATGCTGGCCGTAGATGATCGGCAGGCTGCTCTTGGTGCCATCGGAGTAATTGAGAATCACGCGCGCGATTTCCGTGCCGTCCTCGGTCGTCCAGCCGGTTCCGTGTAGAATGTAAAGACTCTCAAATTTCTTACCGACGGAGATGCCTTCCACCTTGTCGCGATAGACTGTCCCGTGCGGTGGAGGAATCTGTCCAAACAGCCGGATCATGCCGTCCACCCGGAACGGGACGCCGTTAAAGTTCTGCTCGCCCTTGGGCACCACTTCCCATGTGCCGAATTGCGAGGCTTCCTTGGCGATCAGGTCGTAAAACGGCAGCAGGTTCAGACTGGAAATGTCCGCTGCCACGGACCGTTCAAAGGCCAGGGTGAATTCGGCGGGAACAGGGTCCAGTTCCGTGCGTTCCCATTCCGCCTGAAGCGGCACGTAATTCTCCGGCTCGGCCGTGATGCGCAGCGAACCGGGCGCGTCCGCGGGGAATGAAACGACGCATCGGCCCTTTCCATCAGTCGTCGCCGTGAAGGAAGAGACGCCCCGACGGTTGAGCGTCAGGGAAAACGCGACCTGGGTGTTGGCCAGGTTTTTACCCGTGCTTTGGTCCAGGAATTGAAGGGTAATTTGACGGTGCAATTTGGGCGCAGCGGCGTCGTCCGGGAGCGTGGCCAGAACCACGCGAAACCCGGTGGTGTCGTAGCGCATGTGCGGCATTTCGTTGCGCCTCATGCCCACGGAGAGCGCCTTTTGGGAGTAGCTCACCCATCCGCCGCCGCGCACGCGCCGGTATGTTTTGGTTTCCTGGCCCTCCTTGGCATGGGGATTCTGGCGGGCAAAGTCCGGGTCGTTGACATCCTGTTTGTGCCAATCCGAACACCACTCCCACGCGTTGCCTGACATGTCGTAGATGCCCAGCTTGTTGGGAGCAAAACTTCCCACGGGCGCCGTTTGCGCATACCCGTCGCTGTATTCAGGCAGGCCCTTCCAATCCGCCGGCCAATTCGACTGGATGGTTTCCACCCCGGCATAATTGCCCGTGCCCGGCGGCGGAGGCCAGGCGTTGCCCCACGGATAAGGGTCTTGAGGGGAGGTTCCAAGCGCGTCGTCCCATTCCGGATCGGTCGGCAAACGATACAACTGGTTTTTGCCGATGTTCCCTTCCTGGCGCTCCTTCTCGGTCAGCCACCGGCAAAAGGCATCGGCATCCTCCCAACTGATGGCAATTGCCGGATGCGTCGGACCCTGAGGAAATCCCGGGTCGCGCCAGTTCTTGCCGGTGCGCGAATGCACTCGCGCGCCGTGCGAATAAACACCCTCCGTCGCGTCATAGCCGGTGGTGCTGACAAACGCCTCAAAATCCTGAACGCGCGTTTCCCAGATGGAGACGAACAAGTCGTTGACTTTGGTAAACCGCATGCCCAGCGAGTTGGTGAAGTTAAACGGATCCGGCGCGTGTTTCCTGGCCTTCTCCAAATCGCGAGCCTTGCCAGAAAGCGGCTCCACTTTGCGGTTCTGGGCATCGGTCAGAGTGACGAATCCAAGCCCGATCAATAGAAAAACAGCCAGCATGGACCAGCGCGACCGGCGCTTGAACCGCGCGATCATGGTCAGGCGCTCCTTCATCTCGTTTTTGTCCTCCAGGATGCCGACCAGTCCGGGGACCGACGCCGGGCGGGTGAAGCTTTCCAGCAGCTTGAGGATGGTTTCGCCGTATTGGCGGTTTTCCTCCTCGCGCCCGAAGGAAAGCGCCAGGGCGTCACAGGCCAGTTCGCGATCGGCCCGCATGCGATGAAACCCAATCCAGACCAGCGGATTGAACCAGTGCACCACTTGCAGCACCGCCATGAGCCAGTTGACCAGCACGGCACCGCGCCGGATGTGCGCCAGTTCATGGAGGAAAATATAGCGGAGTTCGGCCGCGGAAAACTGCTGCGTCATGCCCCTGGGCAGCAGCAATCGCAACCGGAAACAGCCAAACAGCGCGGGGCTTTCCACCTCGTTGGTTTCGATGATCTGAAGCGGTTTTCGGACGCCGGTTCGCTCCCGGCATTCGCGCAGAACCGAAAGCACTTCGGGCGCCTCAACGGGCTGCAACGCCCTGATTTTGCGGGCGAAATGGAAATTGCCCCACGCCAGCCGCGCCCCCAAAAAGAGCGCCCCCGCCAGCCATGCGCCAAATAAAATCAACGACCACGGAAAGGTATACGCCGGTTGTTTCGCCTTCCGGGCCGCAACGCCCGAAACCGCCGGGGCAGCTTCAACTAGGACGACATTTGCCTCGCCAAGGGCAACGGAGGGCGCGATTTCCTGGAGTGGCAGCACCGGTGCAGCCGACCATTCTTTGGACGCCTCGCCCGGGTTTTCGGGGGCGGGTGTGAAAAGCGCTTTCTCGGTGGTCGCCGTGGCATTAAAAAAAAAAACGAGGTTGAAGATGCTGAACGCCGATTCAAACGAGAAGGGCAGCAGCAGCCGGCCAATGACGAGCAGCCACAGCGCATATCTCCATTGCGGAGCCAGTCGTTTGCGAAAAATAAACTGTATCAGCAGCACCAGCGCCACCAACACGCCCGCCTGCCATGATGACCGCCACAACGCCGCCATCGCGGCGCTCAATGTTTCCAGTTGCATATGAATTATTTCCCTTCCCGGAGCAGTTTCTTGAGTTCTTCCAGATCAGATGTTGTCAGTTTTTGTTTTTTGGCGAAATGAACCAGCAGCGGCTTGACCGAGCCGCCAAAGACCCGGTTCAAAAAAGTTTCACTTTCGGCCTGGACGCAGGCCTCCTCCGACACCAACGGCTCGTAAAGGTAGAGATTCTTGTATTTGGTGATCTTGAGCGCCTTTTTCTTGTGCAGGCGGCTGAGGAGGGTCTTGATGGTGTTGGGATGCCACTGTTCCCTTTTGGAAAGCTCCTCGATGATGTCGTAAGCCGGCTGCGGCGACCTGGCCCAGAGCACTTTCATCACTTTCCATTCCGATTCGGTGATGTCCGGCGTTTTTGGCATGTTCCCTTTCGTTTATCGATCTCGGCTAAACGACTACACTCGTAGTTTTAATTTGTCAA
>CALJZV010000543.1 GCA_937983475.1 uncultured Verrucomicrobiales bacterium | reverse complement strand
GGGGCGAGACCGGCCTGATTCCCGCGCTGCACGAACTGTCCGAGAAAGTCCGCCGCCGCGCGCTGGTCATCGTGTTCTCCGATTTTTTCAGCGATCCCGCCGAGCTGATGAGCGCCTTCCAGCACCTGCGCTTCCAGAAGCATGACCTGGCGGTGTTTCATTTGATTGACCGCGCGGAGCTGGAGTTCAACTTCGACCGCCCGGTGCGGTTTGTGGACATGGAAAGCGCCTTTAGTCTGGTGACGGAACCAGCGGTGATCCGCGACCGTTACCTGGAACAGTTGCACCGGTTCCTGGAAACCATCCGGCTGGGCAGCCATGAGTTCAACGTCGAGTACCGCCGGGTCATCACCGACGAAAATTACGAGAAAGTGCTGGCCGATTTCCTGATCGAGCGCGCCCGCCTCGCCTCGGTGTCATGAACAAAATGAATCGTCATTGTGACTCTGCCAACTCAGTCCATGGGGAGATAATGCGTGATGCAGGGCGGCATCCCACAGGCCTGAAAGGCCGTTATTATACAAGCCCAGGGCAACGCCCTGGGGAAAAGTGTCCAAAATGAAACCAAGCCCTGAAAGGGCGGAATATCACATGCCGCAATCCCTTAGCAAAATGTTGGTTCATTTAATCTTCAGCACAAAGAACCGCGAACGATGGATCACTGAAGATATCCGACCGGAACTTCATCCATACCTTAATTCGGTTTTCAAAGCTGTGGATTCTCCGGCCATCAGCATCGGCTCTGTCGAAGATCACGTACACATTTTGTTTCAACTCTCAAAAAACCAGCCTGTCTGCAAGGTCGTGGAGAGGACCAAAAGTTCTTCCTCCAAATGGATCAAAAGCAAGGGTTCTAAATTCGCGCAATTTTCCTGGCAGAGCGGATACGGCGCGTTTTCGGTCAGCCAGTCCCATGCGAAGGAGGTTCAAAACTATATCGCCAATCAAAAAGAGCATCACCGGGTGAAATCGTTTCAAGAGGAACTCCGGTCGTTTTTAAATAAATATGAGGTTCCTTATGACGAGTGTTATGTGTGGGATTGATACACCGCCCTTGCAGGGCTTTGATGAAATTCGCGAATTCTCCCAGGGCGTTGCCCTGGGCTGGAATATCCCGCCCCATTGGGGCTTGCCTAAGCAATGACGTTCCTCCAGCCATTTGTCCTGTGGGGGTTGCCCCTGATTCTGCTGCCGGTGATCATTCACCTGATCAACCGGATGCGGCATCGTCCCCAGCCGTGGGCGGCCATGCGGTTCCTGATTTCCGCCAGCCGGGCCTCCACCAGCCACGCCAAGCTGCGGCAGTTCTTGATTCTCCTGTTCCGCGTCCTGGCGGTGCTGATGCTGCTGTTCTTCCTGGCTCGGCCTCTGGCCGGGGGTTGGATGGGCTGGATGCTCTCGTCCGCGCCGGATGTCATCATCATCGCCCTCGACCGCTCCGCAAGCATGGAAACCGCCGCCGCCCCGGGCGTCACCCGGCGCGAGCAGGCGCTGAAGCTCATCTCCCAGGCCGCGCGGGAATTTGAGGGTGCCAGCCGGCTGGTGCTGATCGACAGCGCCCTGAAAACCCCGCAGGAACTCTCCAGCGCCGACACGCTCCGGGGCTCGTCGCTCTCCGCGGCCACCGACACTGCCGCCGACCTGCCCGCCCTGTTGCAGTCCGCTTATAATTACCTCATGGAAAACCGCGCGGGGTCCGCCGAGCTCTGGATCGCCTCCGACCTGCAACGCAGCAACTGGCAGCCCGACGACGCGCGGTTCCGCAACTCGGTCGAACAGCTTTCGTCCCTGCCCGGCAAATTACGCGTCCGCCTGCTGGCGCTCAACCAGCCCGGCGAAGCCAATGCGTCGGTTTCCTTGCACGACGTGGCCCGCCGCGCTGCCGGTAGCGGTTCCGAGCTGCAATTTGTCCTCGATTTCCAAAGCACTGAAGGCAAGTCAGCCCCGATTCCGCTCAGCGTGTCACTCAACGGCGCCGAGTCCCAGACGCAGGTCACCCTGGACAGCCAGTCACTGCGATGGCGCTACCGGGCCGACATCGGAACCGGAGCCTCGTCGGGCTGGGGGCGCTTTCAATTGCCCGCTGACGCCAGCCTGCGCGACAACACGGCTTATTTTGTTTATGGTCCGCCCGCTCCAAACCGCGTGACCGTCGTGAGCGCCGACGCCGGAATCGGGCGCCTTCTGGCGCTGGCCGCCGCCGCCATCGCGGGCGAATCAAGCGCCGTGCAGCCTCTCTCCATCCCCGAGGCCGCCGCCGCAAAACTTGATGACCGAAGCCTGATCCTCTGGCAAGGAGCGCTTCCAACCGGCGCAATGGCCGCACGGTTGCAGGCCTTCATCGAGGAGGGCGGCGTGGCGTTGTTTTTGCCGCCGGGCGAAGCCGACACCGGCGCCTTCGCGGGCATCGGCTGGGGCGGGACGCAGGCGGTGGATGCGGACGAAGGATTCCACATTGGCCGGTGGGACGAGGATCAGGGCCCTTTAGCCCGAAGCGATGAAGGGTTCAGCCTGCCGCTGCGCCAGACCGATTTCCTCCAACGCCAGGTCATCACGGGCGACAAAACGGTGATGGCATCCTTTAACGATGGCGAACCGCTGCTGGCCCGTCAGGTGGTCGGCAAGGGGCAGGTTTATTTCTGCGCCACGCTGCCGGCCAGCGACTGGTCCAGCCTGGCTGACGGCCCGGTGCTGATTCCAATGCTGCAACGCCTGATGCAAGCCGGCGGCCAGCGCCTTCAGCCCGCCTTGCGGATGGATTGCGGCGAATTGAGCCTTGCCGACCAGCAACGCCAGTGGTCCAGCGTGGACTCCGCAGAAAATAAAAACATCCAGCTGCATGCGGGCGTTTACCGCTCGGGCGACCGCTGGGTGGCGGTGAACCGGCCCGCCGCCGAGGATGACCCGGAAGTGGCCGACGCCAACGAGATCAAGGAGTTGTTCAGCGGCGTCTCCTTTCAAATGCTCCATGAGCAGCAGGCCGGCGGCGACCGGTTGCAGGGCGAGATCTGGCGGTTTTTCCTGTTCGGCATGCTGCTGTTTTTGGTCGGGGAAAGTTTGTTGATCCTGCCGGGGCGAGGCGCTTCCGGCGAACCGGGCAACCGGTCTTCAACACGCGAAAACCTTCAACGCTCTCCCGAGCCATCAGTCAAATGAACCACTGGTCTGTCGCCGCCTCCAACTGGGTGATGCTGCTCGGCGCCGTGATCTGGATCGGGGCGGCCTGGCTGTGCTGGGCCAATTGGCAGCGCAGCGGCCGGCGCAAAAGCGTCGGCTGGCTCGAGGCGCTGCGGCTGGTGCTCATCACGGTGATTGTTTTCACACTGCTGCGGCCCGAGTTCATCCAACACCTCAAGCGCACCGATGCGCCCGAGGTGGTTGTGCTTCTGGACGATTCCGCCAGCATGACCACCCGCGACGTCACCACCACCAACCGCGCCTTGAGCCGCGCCGAGTGGATCGCCAACCAGCGGTTGGCCGAATTCTGGAAACCGCTGGAAAGCGCCGCGCGCGTGACGGTGGAGGAATTCGCCACGGCACAGTCAGTCACCAACGGCACTCCGGCAACTGCCGACGAGGGCACCGACATCAATCGGGCCCTGGAAGGCGTCACGCAACGCTCCGGCAATGTGAAGGCGGTGATGCTCCTGAGTGACGGCGACTGGAACCAGGGCCGCTCGCCCATCGGGGCTGCGGCCAGATTGCGCGAACGCGGCATCCCGGTGTTCAGCGTCGCCGTGGGCAGCCCCAAACCCATTCCTGATTTGTCCCTTGAAAACGTGTCCACCCCCGCCTACGGGTTGCTCGGTGAGCAAATCTCCATTCCGTTCCGCATCCGCAGCCATTTGCCCCGCGAAGTGCGCACCGAGATCATCCTGGCCGACCCGACCTGGGACGAAATTAAAAAGGAAATTGTCATTCCAGCGATGGGCGAGCTGGCCGACGCCGTTCTCTGGCTGCCGCGCGCCATTGGCGAGGCCACGCTCACCTTGAAGCTCCCGGTCGAACCCGACGAGGGCGTCGCCGAGAATAACGAGCACACCTTCCGCATCAACATCCGCGAGGACAAACTACGCGTGCTGGTGGTGGACTCCCAACCGCGCTGGGAATACCGCTACCTGCGCAACGCCCTGGAGCGCGACCCGGGCGTGGAGATGAGCTGCCTTTTATTTCACCCGGAGATCGGCATGGGCGACGGGCGGCATTACCTGAAGAACTTTCCCGGCACCAAGGAGCAGATCGCCCGGTACGATGTCATTTTCCTGGGTGACGTCGGCATCGGCGAAAACGAGCTGTCCGAGAACGACGCGCAATTGATTCGCGGCCTGGTCGAGCAGCAGTCCAGCGGGTTGGTGTTCCTGCCCGGACGCCGCGGACGCCAGCTCACGTTGCTCAAAAGCCCCCTGGCCGACCTGTATCCGGTGGTGCTCGATGAATCCAAGCGCGAGGGCGTCGGCCTACAGAACGAATCCCAACTGCTGCTCTCCACCACGGGCCGGCGCCACCTGCTCACCCGCTTCGACACCGAGGAACAGCGCAACGACGAGCTGTGGAAAATGCTGCCGGGCTTTTACTGGTCGGCGGCCGTCGAGAAAAGCCGGCCCGGCTCGGAGGTGCTGGCGGTGCATTCGTCGCTGCGCAATTCCTTCGGGCGCATGCCGCTGGTCGTCACCCGCGCCGCCGGGAGCGGCAAGGTGCTGTTCATGGGCACCGACAGCGCGTGGCGTTGGCGCCGGGGCGTGGAGGACAAGTTTCATTACCGTTTCTGGAGCCAGGTGGTGCGATGGATGGCCCATGCGCGGCACCTTTCCGAAAAGGAGGGCATCCGCCTCAGTTACAGCCCCGAATCGCCGCATGTCGGCGACACGGTTCATTTGCAGGGCACGGTGCTCGATGCCGCCGGTTTCCCCGCGGAAAATGAAACCGTGACCGGACGCATCACCGCGCCGGACAACCGAAGCGAGCGGATTGAATTTTCAGCGGTTGAAGGCGGCTGGGGCGTGTTCAAATCCAGCTTTGTTCCACAGGAGGGAGGGCGCTACAAGATCGAGCTGACCGCCGAGAAAAACCTGCGCACGCTCGAAACCGAGATTCACATCCGCCAGCCGGTGCGCGAGAAAATCGGCCAACCGGTCAATACCGACATTCTTCGCGAAGTGGCCGGCATCAGCCGGGGCGAAAGCGTTACTTATGAGGAAATAAACGCCATCGTGGAGAAAATTTCCCTGCTGCCCGAGCCCAAGCCCATCGAGCGCCGCATTCAACTCTGGTCCAATCCCTGGTGGGGCGGATTCATCCTGCTCCTGCTGGGTGTGTATTGGACGGGGCGGAAACTGGCGGGCATGATATAGTTTTTAAGCCATGACCGAACACCCGCAACCCACCGCGCAACTGCCCGAGAACCTCCGGCGGCAGTTCGCGCGCTTGGAGAGGCGCCTCTGGAAGGTGGAAACCGCTTCCTTGCTTGGCGTGGCGCTGGCGGCGGTGGCCGCCTCGTGGCTGGGGCTGCTGGTGTCCGACCGCTTGTGGGACACGCCCGTGTGGCTGCGCTCCGCGCTGCTGGGACTGGCTTTGGCGGCGGTGACGACAACCGCCATTTTTTGGCTGAAGCAGTGGGTTCTGCGCCGGCGCGATTGGCGCGACCTTTCCGACGTGGTGCAGCGCCGCTACCGGCTTTTGGGAGACCGGCTGCTGGGCATCGTCGAGCTGGCAACCCAAAAGGAGCACCCCGCAAACTATTCGCCGGAACTCTGCCGCGCTGCCATCCGACAGGTGGCCGAGGAGGCCGGGCGTTATAATTTTTGCGCCGCCGTGGACTCCCGCAACGCGAAAAAGCTGGCGGGCTTCGCGGCTCTGCTGTGGGTGCCTGTCGTGCTGGCGGTGTTGATGGAATCCAAGCTGGCGTTGAAGGTCTCGCAACGCTGGCTGGCGCCTGTCGCCGCCATCGAACGCCACACGCTTGTGGACCTTGCGGAGCTTCCCACAACATTGATCGTGCCCCACGGGGAGGCGTTTGAAGTGACGGGCGACATTGTCTATCGCTCAAAGCTTTGGCGGCCTTCCGCAGCCAGGGCGCGCGTCAATGAATCCCTGAAGTTCCGGTCCCCGGTCAAACCCCAGCCCGAGACCCGGCAACACCAGTTTGCCTTCCGCCTTCCCGGGTTGGTCGAACCCGGTGTCATGCGCATCAAGGTCGGCGACGCCTTCCGGCAGATTGCCATCGAGCCCGCGCACCGGCCTTCCCTCAAGGAAATGACCGTCAACATCGAGCTGCCGGAATACCTTCGCCAGTCTGCGCGCAAGGAGAAAATCCGCAGCAACACGATCACGCTGCTGGAAGGCAGTCGCGTGACCTTTCGCGGAGAGGCTAGCCGCGAGCTGCAATCAGCCAGCGTGAGCGACGGCCACCGGACGCTGCCGCTGTCCATTGATGGGGTTTATTTCACTGTGGGCCCAATCGAGAGCAGCGACGTCTCGCAGTTTTCATTTACCTGGGAGGACCGGTTGAGCCTGACCAATGCGACGCCATGGAAACTCAACGTCCAGCCGCAGCGCGACCAGGCCCCGACCACCGATTTGCCAAACCTCTCGCGCGACATCGCGATGCTGCACAGCGATGTGCTCGACGCCCGCGTGGTTGCCCGCGATGACTTCGGCGTCCATGGCATCGGCCTGAGCTGGGAAGTGCTGGCCGCCGCCGAGGAATCGCAGGAGTGGTCCACCACGGAGGTCCGCCTGGAGCGCAGCGCGCCCGGCGAAAAAGCCACCGAGGAATTATTCCGCTGGAGTCCTGTCGTCTATCGCGTGCCCGAGGACACCACCATCGAGATGGTTTCGTTTGCCACAGACTTTCTGCCTGGGCGCGACCGTTCCGAATCGTCGGTGCGGCGCATTCACATTCTGGGCAATGAACGCCACGCCGAAATGGTCCGGCAGAATTTGGAATCCGTCCTGGCCCGTGTGGAGGAAGTGGCGCGTCTGGAGGAAAAAATCTTCGCCAAAACCGGGGAACTGCGTGAGGACGAAAAACTCTCACCCAAGGACGCCGCCGAGAAAATCGGCAAGACGCACGACGAGCAGGCGCAGAATGCCCGCAACCTTGAGGAGCTTTCCCGCGAGGGGCTCACCGCGCTGCGCGAGGCGCTGAAGAACCCGGTGTTCACTGAGGACGCCCTTCAGCAATGGTCCAAAATTCTCAATGAAATGAAAAACCTGGCGCAGAACGCGATGCAGGCTTCCGCGCAGGATTTAAAGGCCGCGCAGCAGAACGCCGGAGACCGCGAGGAGAAACAACGAAATCTTTCCGAGGCCGAACGCAAGCAGCAGGAAATTCTGGCCGCGCTGGAAAAAATCCAGGGCAAAATCAACAAAGGTTTGGACGATCTCCAGGCGCTGACCTTGTCCGAGCGTCTCAAAAGACTGTCCTTCACCGAGGAGGAATTGGGAGGCGAGCTGAGAAAGATTCTTCCCGAAACCATCGGCCTGCTGCCCAAGGAACTGCCGGAGCGCTTCAAGCGGTTGGAATCCCGGCTGGGACTGGTGCAGGACGATGTTCAGAAAGAGTCCCGGAAATTGCAGAATGAAATCCTGCGGTTTTATGAGCGAACGCAAAAACCAAACTACGGCGACGTCAGCCGCGAAATGGCCGAAACCCGCGTCGCCGAGGAACTGGAGCGCCTGCGCGACTTGATTCAGGACAACGTGGCCATGGAGGCAAGCCGGAACCTCGCCGAGTGGTCCAAGCGGCTGGGCGACTGGGCCAAACTGCTTGAGCCCCCGCCCTCGCAAAGCCCCAGCGGCAGCGGCCAAGGGGAATCCCAGGCGTTAAACATGACCAAAACGCTCATTGCTTTGCTGCGCTTGCGGGAAAATGAACTGAACCTGCACCGGCAGACCGTTCTGCTGGAGGAGCAGAAGGAAACGCTCAAAAATTACGCTGACCGGGCCGGTGAATTACTCAACCTTCAGCAGCAACTCACGGGCATCCTTCAGGAAATTGAAGCCGAGAACCAGTTGCCGATGCTGGCCGAGCCCTACAAGGAAACGGTGGGCGTCATGCGGCAGGTTGAGGCCTTGTTGCAGCAGCCACAGACCGGTCCCGAAACCGCGCAAAGCGAACTAAAAGCCGTGGAATTGCTCACCGATGTGATCAACCTCATCAACGAGCAGGGCCAGCGCAATCCGCCCCCCAGCGGCAGCGAAAGCGAGGAAGACAGCCAAGCCATGGCGTTTCTCATGCAGATGATGGCCCCGGCGCCCGGTCAGGGCCAAGGCATGGCGATGTCGCAAAGCGGCGGTGGCAATCCCGGCGGCGGCGCCTCCGACCAGGCACCCAATGCCGTTGCCGGTGATGCGTCCGGCAAGGGCAGTGAGGAGCGTCGCGTCAACAAGGCCAGCGGCGCGGCGGGCTTTGCCGTGCCGGTGGAATTCCGCGAAACCCTTGAAAATTATTTCCGCGCGCTGGAACAGGAGACAAAATAAACCACGCCATGTCGCAGCCATTAACTTTCCTTTTTAAAATGACCAGAAGCGCCGTCTCGAAGCTGGGCGCGCTGTGTGTCGTGGCGCTATTTGTGGGAAATGTCGCCGCCCAGGAATTGTTCGTGGAGAAATCCGACGTGGCGCCGCGCGAAATTGAGCGCATCTACAGCCGCGGCTTGCAATTTCTGGCACGCTCGCAGAGTGCCGAGGGCTTTTGGCCCGACACACCCTACGGCAGCGAACCGGGCGTGGTCGGCCTGGCCATTACGACGATGCTGGCGCACGGCGATGACCCCAACTTCGGTCCCTACAGCCAGAACATTCGCCGCGGGCTTGACCATATTCTAAAGCAGCAGAACGCCCGAAACGGCTACATCGGCCGGTCGATGTACAACCACGGTTTTGCCACGCTCGCGCTGGCCGAAGCGTACGGCGCGGTGGAGGACTCGCGCCTGGGTGCCGCGCTGCAAAAAGCCGTGGAACTCATTCTCACTTCGCAGGAAAAAAACCAGCACAAGGCCTGGCGTTATTCCCCCGAAAGCACTGACGCGGACACCACCGTGACCGGCGCGCAACTGATGGCGCTCTTCGCTGCGCGCAATGCGGGGGTGCCGGTCCCGGAGGAGGCCATCCAGAACGCGGTTAAATATCTGCTCAGTTGCCAGACACCGGAGGGCGGTTTCGGCTACACCGCGCCCAATGGCCCCAACGCGCCCCGCACCGCCATTGGCTGTTTGATGCTCGCGCTGGCCAAGGAAAAGAAAACCAGGGAGTACGAGGCTGGTTTTAAATTTCTGCAAACCGCTCCCGCCGACCAGCATTATCATCACTACTACCTTTACTACGCCTCCCAGGCGTTCTTTCACGCGTCGCCCGCATCCTGGCAGGAGTGGAACCGCAAGAACGTCCGCACGCTGGCCGCCACGCAAAACGCTGAAGGGGGCTGGGACGGCCAGTTTGGCCCGACCTTCACCACAAGCGCGTCCCTGTTGTCGCTGGCGCTTAACTACCGCTATCTGCCGATTTACGAGCGCTGAAGTATGTCCCGGAATTTCCTCAACTCCCTGATTTGGCTGCGCGCTGGCGCGGCTTTAGTTCTAGGTATGTGGTGCGCGGTTTGCGCTGCCGCCGCCCAGAGCGCTGTGGTGGTCGCGGGCGCCAATCCTGCGGATGCGCCGACCGCTTCTCAGGAAGCCGCCGTGGACGTCCTACAGTTGCTCGACGGCTCGCTGCTGCATGGCCGCCTACAAAATGCCGACGCCACAACCGGGCTCCAATGGGCGCACTCCGACGCCCGCCAACCGCTGAAGTTCAGGCCGGAAAATCTGGAGAGCATCCGTTTCGATGCCGCCCGGGCCGTGTCCAGTGCGGTGAACGCCGATTGCCGCTTCCGGTTCCGCAACGGGGACGACCTGTTCGGCTCCCTCAAATCGCTCGACGCCGATTCCGCCATCCTGGAAACCTGGTTTGGAAAAAATATGACAGTGCCCCGGGCCTCCCTGGAATCGGTGGCGTTCTTGTCCAAAAGTTTCAAGCTGCTGTACGAGGGCCCGGGTTCAGGCGATGGATGGCACTTTGGTCGCGGCAGCCGCGCCTGGGAATACCGCGACGGCGCGCTGGTCGGCCGGGGCGTCGGCACTGTGGGACGCGACCTCAAGCTTCCCGGCTCGATGAGCCTGGAGTTTGACGTCTCGTGGACCGGACCGTTCGGGTTGATTATCCAGACCTACACCGAGAACGTGGACCGCTTCGATTACAGCTCCAGCTCCTACATGTTCCACATGAACCAGATTTCCATGGGGCTGCAACGCGTTCACAGCGACATGGGCGTGATGAACCTGGGCCGCCCGGCACCCATACCCAACCCGAACAAAAAATCCAATTACCATGTGGAGATCCGGGCCAACAAGGAGGAGGCCACACTGGCGGTGCTGGTGGATGGCGTCCTGCTGCAAAAGTGGAAGGACGAGGCGGGATTCAACGCCAGAGGCTCGTCGGTCGTTTTTTTCACCCAGCACGAGGGCCCGACCATCAAGATAACCAACATCAAGGTTTCAGAATGGGACGGCAAATTCGAGGACGAGCGGCCCGCGGAGTCCGGAACCACCGATGACATCCTTCGGTTGGCCAACCGCGACCGCGTCGCAGGAAAAGTCGGCGCGCTGCGCGATGGCAAACTTACTGTCAAGGCTGCCGAAACCGAACTGGAGATTCCCATGCAGCGGGTGACTCAAATTTTCTTCGCGCAAAATATAACCGAAAAAACCGAGCAGCATCCGTGGGAAGCCCGCGCTCATTTTGCCAGCGGCGAAAAGTTGTCCTTCCAGATGGACAAGTGGACCGCGGAGGCCGTCACCGGACGCAGCGCGGTGTTGGGCGAGGTTTCATTTTCCCCGCATTCGGTGCGCCTGCTGCAATTCAACCTCGGCAAGCAAACCGCCGTCGCCAGCGCCGAGCAGGAGGATTGGGAAAACGAAAACGCCTCCGCCGCCACGCTTTCCTCGAGCGTCACACAGGACGCGCTGGTGCTGCGCAACGGAGACGTGTTTTTCGGCCGCCTGAGCCGGTTATTGCAGACCAATACCCTTTCCTGGCAGCGGGACGACCTGATTGAACCGGTGGATTTTCTTCCCTCCAGCGTCAGCGAAATCCGCCTGCGCGAACCGGAGAAAAGCGCCTCCATGCGCGGCAACGTCCGGGTTCACTTGCTCAATGACGACCAACTGGAAGGCCAAATCGCCAGCATCAACGCGGACACCGTCCTTCTGGAAACCTGGTACGCCGGGCGCCTTTCCATTCCCCGCAACCGCGTGGTGATGATCGTGCCCCAGGCACCTTCCAACACTCTTGTCTTTGAAGGGCCGGACTCTCCCGAAGGCTGGACCATGGGCAAGGTCACTGCCGTCCAGGACGCCGGTGAATGGCAGTTCAAGAACAACGCCTTTTACGCCACGCGCGCCGCCTCCATTGCCCGCGACATGAAACTGCCTGACGTGGCGCGGATTGAATTCGACCTGGCTTGGAAAGGCACCCTTCAGGCCGCCGTCGCCCTTTACACCGCGCATTTGCAGCCCATCAATCTGGCCAACAAGGACACCGAGCCGGACTTTGGCGGGTTTTACAGCCTGCAGATCAACACTGTCAGCGCGGGCCTCATGATCGTCAAAAAGGATTCGCCCTTAAAGTATCTCTTCCAATTGAACGTGCCGGCCTTTAGCCAGAAAAACTTCGTCCACGTTGACATCCGCGTGGACAAGCCGCGCCGCACCTTGACATTGATGGTGGACGGCACCGTCGTGCGGCAGATCGTGGATCCGGAAGACTTTGCCGGCACGGGGACGGCGATGCGATTTGTTCACCAGGGATTCGGCTCGCTGCGATTAAGCAACCTTCGCATTTCCGAGTGGGACGGCCAGTTCGAGGAAAAACCCGAGAATTCGCGGGGCGAAAACGACCTGGTCAAACTGCGCAATCGCGACCGCGTGAATGGCTACATCGAGCGCTTTCGCGACGGCAAATTTGTCGTCTCCACCGACAGCACGACGCTGGATATTCCCCTGGAACGGATCAAGCAACTGGAGCTGGCCGGGAAAAAACTGGAGCGGACACGCCCCGATCCCGCGGAGGCCGTGGCCTATTTTCGCAGCGGGGCGTCGGTCAATTTTCGCATCGAGCGATGGGACGAAAACGGCATCCAGGCCTTCAGCCCCTATCTGGGCGCGATGCGCCTCAATCCTGCGGCCTTCGCGCGGATTGAATTCAAAGCCCGCGATGAATCAGCTCCAAAGCAATGACCGCATACGAGGTGACCAGCGCCGGGTCCTTCTCCCACCAGCGGCCGTTTTCATTTACCCATGAGCCATCGGGCTGCTGCAGGTTGATGAGCCGCAGCGCCAGGTCCTTTCGCCAGTCAATTTTCTGGCCGTCGCGCGTTTCCAATTCGCTGACGCCATACGCGCTCAACGCCTTGGCCATCGTGTGTAGGTAATAATAAAAACCCTGCGGCCCCATGCCGGGATTTTCCTCCAAGGTATAATTTTCCTTGAGCCAATTATAAACCGCCTCCACGCGCGGATCGTCGCGCTTGAGGTCGGCGTAAATGTAACTGAGCAGCCCCGCGTAGCTGGCGCTGCCGTAGGAGCGCAACGCCGTTTTGCCGGAAGGCAATTGCGCTTCCCCGGCCATGCTGTGGCCCGGGTAATAGATAAAACCGCCCTTGTTTTGCGCGTCTTCCGAAACCCACGCCTGCTTGTTGAACTTTTCCAGGTTTTGGCAGTTCTGGAGGAAATGAATCGCGGCGGCGAAGTTGAGTTCCGGCGTTTTTTCAGCGTCCGGCTTGTCCGCTGTGACTTTCCGTGTGTGATACAGTGCCTCCAGTGCCGAGAGTGTGTTGGCCAGGTCCGAATGCTCGTACTTGGATCCGTAGCCAATGCCGCCGTCAAAGACATCGTCGGTTTTGCCTCGCTCGCCGAAGTCGCTCTGTAGCCCGATCAAAAACGCGCGGCCCTTGCGAATGGCCGGTTCGTATTTGGGATTTTTCGCCGCGTGGAGCGCCAGAATGCCCAGCGCGGTGTTGTGCGTGAGGTATTCCTTTTTGTTATAAATGCTGCCATCGGGCTGCACGCAGCCTTCCAGATAAATGAAAGCCTGCTTGATAAAGGCCGGCTCGTTGGTCGCAAATCGTCCGGAAGGGTCGCCCTTGAAGGCCAGCAGCGCCAGCGACGTCAGGGCCGACGAATCGCCCGTGGACCAGTAGCCTTCGGCGCTCTGGTTTTTTTCCAGCCAGTGCAGGCCGCGGTCAATGGCGCGCTGCGTTTCGTGGCGGATGGACAGATGGGCGTTTTTGGGCTGCGGCAGTCTTTCTTCCGGCGCCGCGGCAATGGAAGCGCATGCGAAGGCTGCGACCCAGAAACAGGCCGCTGGTTTAGATAATTTTAAAAATGTTTTCATGAGTTAAAGCCTTTCGCACTCTAAGCGCGGTTTCATTTTCCTTCCAGTTGAATGACGACCTCCACCGGCGTGCTCATCGGCGGAACGGTGTTGGTGTTGACCTGCCAGATTTCATCGTTCTCGCGCCCCGGGCGCGGACTGTTCACCAGCGCAAAAGGATCGGAAATGATCGAGACCAACGAGCCGTCGCGCCCGGCGATGAAGGTGCCATCAATGACCTGCGAGCCGTTG
Source organism: uncultured Verrucomicrobiales bacterium (assembly GCA_937983475.1). Taxonomy (GTDB): domain Bacteria; phylum Verrucomicrobiota; class Verrucomicrobiia; order Limisphaerales; family JACDHS01; genus CALJZV01. Next base: position 7,144 of record CALJZV010000543.1, on the reverse strand, counting down.
TAAACCCAGGGACCGCGTGTCATAGGGCCTTTCCTTTGTGAATTGTAGATGAGTTCCTCGGCGCGCACCGATTTTTCCGTGCCATCCTTTTTCCACATCACCAAAAGCTGGATTTTGTCCCCGGGAATCTCGCCCGAGTCGAACTGTTGCACGGTGAGGTTTGTTTGCGCGCCTTTGGCGCCCAGCAGCAGCGCGGCCACATGGATGTCCGCAGCCTGGGTGTAGGTTTTCTGCACGCTTTCATGGAGCTTGCCCACGGCGTTGACGGCAAAATACTCCACCAGGCCCTGGTCCATGTTCACCACGGCGGGAAAGGTGATGCGACGCTTCTGTTTGTCAAAACGCACTTCGCCCAGCGCAAAGACATGCTCGCTGATTTGTTTGAGGCGCGATTGGGCGGCGGCTTCCGATGGCGGGGCGTCAGGATCCGGCGCTTGGGTTTTGGGCGTTTCGGCCTGTCCAAAACCGGATAAGAACACGCCAACCATCAGTAAAATAAAACGCTCCAGCACGGCACGGTAGGCAGAAGTTGAACCCACTTTCATCCGCGCGGCATCAGATTTGGAAATCACTTTTTTTACCGCGTTGCTCACGGTCCTTTTTGCTCATCACCTTGATGGCGACATCCTCGTTGATGACCAGCGAATGGGGCGGGACGCTTTGCATGAGAAAGACGTTGCCGCCAATGGTGCTGCCCTCACCGATGACTGTTTCGCCGCCCAGGATGGTCGCGCCGGGATAAATCGTGACGTCATTCTCGATGGTCGGATGGCGCTTTTGCCCCCGCAGCTCCTGGCCTCCGGAAGTCGAGCGCGCGCCGAGGGTGACGCCGTGATACATCTTCACGTGGTTGCCGATGACGCAGGTTTCGCCGATGACCGTGCCGGTACCGTGATCGATGAAGAAATGCGAGCCGATCTGCGCGCCGGGATGCAGGTCCATGCCCGTGCGCCCGTGCGCCCACTCGGTCATGATGCGGGGAATCAACACCACATGCCGCCGATAAAGTTCGTGGGCCATGCGCTGCACGGCAATGGCCTCGATGAAAGGATAGGCCACGATGACCTCCTCCTTGCTGAGGGCTGCCGGGTCGCCCGCATAAGCCGCCTCGGCATCGGTCTGGAGCAGTTCGCGAATGCGCGGCAGATTGCTCAAAAAATCAAGAGTGAGTTCCCGCGCGCCCTGACGGAAATCCTTTTTGCCCAAGGCATCGGGCGGGGCGTACTCGAAGCTTTTATAAATTTCATCCTCCAGCCGGCCGGACACCGAGTCCATCAGGGTTGCTGTGAACACCTTGACCTCGGAGGAATGCAGCGTGGTTTCGTCAAAAAAGCCAGGAAACAACAGGCGAAGCAGGTCCACGGTGATGGCGGCGATGGCCGACTTGGAAGGCAGATTCTTGCCGTCCAGATGATTGATGCCGCCCGCGCGGGCGTAGGAGGCGACCAGGCGGTCCGTGAGTTGTGTCACCGTGACGTTCACGGCGTGAAGTATCCGGCAGGCAATGAGGAAAGGCAAGGCACCGGTCTTTGAGTCAAATGGCGCAAAAAAAAGCCGCCGGCCTTTGTGGGCGGCGGCAGTGTGTTTAAAAAATGAAGCTTAAGCGTCTTTCTTCTTGGAAGAGCATTCGCCTGCGCCGCACTTTTTCAGCTTTTCCTTGTCCTCGGCGCTGAGTTTGGATTTCTCGCCTTCGCAAAGCTTGCCATCCTTGTTGGCGTCGTATTTGCCGAGCAGTTCCTTCATGATGGCCTTCTGTTCAGCGGATTTTTTCTTGCTGGGGCAGTTGTCAGCCTGAACGCCAACGATGCCAGCCAGGAGCAATGCAGCCGTAATTGTGAGCAGTTTTTTCATACGATTAATGGTTTTTGATTTTGTTCGCCGCCGTCGTCATCCCGGTTGCCGTGGCGGCAGGAACTAATGACGGAGCGAATGGCCGTGAAGTTACACCCACAGGCCGCCGCTGGCAATCCCATGCTGAATTTAGGAAAGGTTGCTCCATTCAAAGCGGCGTTGCATCGCCGTAGTCCAGACGCCGCTCGACTTTTCAAGGATGCCCCAAGAACCTTGGAACGCTACTCAGAACTTCGCATCGTTTGACACGGTTTTTCAAGGCTGGTACCGTGCGCGCTCTTTTAAGCGCAGCCATGGATTACAAGAATACACTCAATCTGCCGCGCACCGATTTCGCCATGAAGGCCGACCTGGTGACGCGCGAACCGCAACGCCTTGAAAAATGGCAGGCCGCCAGGCTCTACGAGCATATCCAGGCCCGCCGCGAAGGCGCGGAGAAATTCATCCTCCACGACGGCCCGCCCTTTGCCAACGGCGACGTCCACATCGGCACCGCGCTCAACAAGATTCTCAAAGACATCATCATCCGCTTCAAAACCCTGCGCGGCTTTGGCGCGCCCTACGTTCCGGGCTGGGACTGCCACGGGCTGCCGATTGAGTTCAAGGTCACCCAGGAGCTGCGCAAGCAGGGCAACACCACCGCCGACCCGGTGGCCATCCGCCAGCATTGCGAAGTCTACGCCCGCAAGTTTATTGACATCCAGCGGGGCCAGTTCAAACGCCTGGGCATTCTCGGCGATTGGGACAATCCCTACCTGACGCTGGACAAAAAATATGAAGCTGACGAACTGAGGATGTTCGCCGACATCGTGGAAAAAGGCTTTGTTTATCGCGGCAAAAAACCCGTTTACTGGAGCATTCCCTGCCGCACCGCGCTGGCCGAGGCCGAGGTCGAATACCAGGACCACATCAGCCAGAGCATCTACGTGAAGTTTCCCGTGATCGGGCAACCCGGTGTGAACATTCTCATCTGGACGACCACGCCGTGGACGCTTCCGGCCAACCTCGCTGTGGCGTTCAACTCCTCTTTTAATTACTCACTGGTTCGCGTCGGCGGCGAAGTTTTCATCGTGTCGGCTATGCTGCTGCCCGGAGTGGCCGAAAAATGCCGCTGGGAAAATTACGAGATAGTCCGCAGCCTCGAAGGCAGCGACCTGAGCCAGTTGCAATACCAGCATCCCTTCTGCAACCGCACCGGAAAACTCTTCGCAGGCGACAACTTTGTCAACAACGACACCGGGACCGGGTTCGTTCACATTGCGCCCGGCCACGGTTTGGACGACTACAATGTCGGCTTGCAGCACAAGCTGCCGGTGTATTCGCCCGTGGATGATGACGGCTGCCTCGCCCACACCAGCGACCTGCCTGCCGAACAGCAGATGCCCGCCGAACTGCTCGGCAAATCCATTCTCGAAAAGAACCATAAGAGCGAGGCGAACGAAGCGGTGCTCCAACTGCTTCGCGAGAAAAATGTCCTCTGCTGCCAGGAGAAATACAGCCACAGCTACCCGCATTGCTGGCGCAGCAAAACGCCGGTCATCTTCCGCGCCATGGACCAATGGTTCATCAAGATTGACCACGAAGGCTTCCGCCAGCAGGCGCTCGCGGCCATTGACCAGGTGAAGTGGATTCCTGACTGGGGCATCAACCGCATCAAGGGCGCGGTCGAAAGCCGCCCCGACTGGTGCATTTCGCGCCAGCGCACCTGGGGCGTGCCGATTCCCGCGTTCTACGACGCGCAGGGCAACGTCCTGCTCGATGCCCAGATCGTGCGCAACACCGCCGACCTCATCGAACAGCACGGCTCCAATGTCTGGTTTGAGAAAAATGTAACCGACCTATGGGCCGCGGTGAAACCGGCCAACTGGTCCGGCTCAGAACCCGCCGCCAAGTCCCAGGACACGCTGGATGTCTGGATTGATTCCGGCTCCTCCTCGCGCTCGGTGCTGATGCGCCGGCCCGAACTGCACCACAAAGTAGGACAGGCGTCCCGCCTGTCAGGCTCGCGCGACAGCGCGAGTGAGTCAGGTAACGATGCGTCGGCTTCGCCGACGGGGGCAGGCGAAACCCCTGCCCTACATTGGCAGTCCGATGTTTATCTCGAAGGCTCCGACCAGCATCGCGGCTGGTTTCAATCCTCGCTGCTGCTGTCCTTGGCGGGCAACGGCGCGCCGCCGTTCAAGGCCGTGCTGACCCACGGGTTCATGGTGGACGCCGACCGGGAGAAAATTTCCAAGAGCAAACAGGGCGGCGGCGGTTACGAAAAACCGCAGACCGCCGAGGCTTACGTGAAGAAATACGGCGCGGACATTGTCCGGCTCTGGGTCGCCTCGCAGGATTACCGCAACGACATCGTGGTGAGCGAGGAGCGCATCAACAAGGTGGCCGAGACCTACCGCAACATCCGCAACACACTGCGCTACCAGCTCTCCAACCTGTACGATTTCGACCCGGCCAAACACGCCGTGGCCGACGACAAATTAACGGGGCTGGATCGGTGGATTCTCGGCGAGTTCGCCAGGCTGGAGCAGGAGGTGCTGGCGGCCTACGATGCTTACGAGTTCCACACCGTTTACCAGAAAATCAGCCAGTTCGTTTCGGTGCAGCTCTCGGCGATTTATCACGACGTGGTCAAGGACCGGCTCTACACCGACCCGGCCAACTCGCCGCGCCGTCGCTCCACGCAAACGGCCCTGCACCGGCTGGTGAGTGGCCTTTGCACCATGCTCTCGCCGATCCTGGCATTCACCGCAGACGAGGCGTGGGAAGCGCTGCCCGGCAAAACCTTAGACGCCGTTCACTTGGCGGACTGGCCGACAGGCGCATTCACCTTGCAGGAAAATGAAGCCTTGGTTTGGAGCAATCTGTTCCAGTTGCGTGAGCTGGTTTTGCCGGTTCTGGAAAAAGAACGCCAGGCCAAGACCATTGGTAAAGCCCTCGAAGCCTCAGTGACGATTTCCGGCAGCGGCGAACTGCTAAAGATCGTTTCCCAAAGCAATGAACCATTGCGCGAGCTGCTCAATGTCTCGCAGCTCGACATTCAACTGAACGATTCCAAGGAAATTCAAATTACCGTTGGCCGCGCCTCCGGCCAGAAATGCGACCGCTGCTGGCACTGGGAAACCGATGTCGGCTCCCATTCCGGACACGCCACTCTCTGCGGCCGCTGCGTCGAGGCGGTTCAAACCGCGGCGGTATAATTTTTCATGGGCGCAGATGATGCGCCTGTTGGTCATTTATGAAGAATGAAAAGTCGCCGATTGCCCAACCGCGGGCATGATTCGGTTGCCATGGTCGGCGGCACGTTGAAGAATTTTTTGGAAACCGCTGTCTTTAAGAATGTTGGAAATGGTGCGCGATACAGGGTTCGAACCTGTGACCCCTACCGTGTCAAGGTAGTGCTCTACCACTGAGCTAACCGCGCATCCGGCCAAAGAAACCCTATTGAAGTGACTTTTTTTCCACGGGTTTCAGGAGCTTTTCGCAGCAAGTGCGGGCGTCAATTTGGCGGCATCGAGATTCTCGCGCAAGCTGAAAATTGGCACCGCGAGTTTGGAACCAGGAAAATGCCAATCCGACAGGCATCCGAAAACACGGAACTTTACTTTCCTCAATGTTGAGGCATTTTATGCGCCCTGTATGGATAAGTTCTGGAGTATTTTCACGATGCCCATCGGGCTGATGATGTGTTTCGGTCCCATTGTGATCGCGTGGTTTATTCACGGCACAGAGGACAAGCCGTCCAAAAAGGACGGCGACAAGCACTGAGGTCGGGTTCATACCCCGCTTTATTTTCCCGCAACCTTCCGTTCTGGAAGGTCGCTTTTTTCATGCCAGCAACGCGCTGGCCACTTTCGCCTCTTCCGTGGGTCCGATCAGCCGCTGGTTCAATCCCTGAAACGGAAAGCTGAACCGGTGGGCGTCTATGCCCATCAGGTGCAGAATGGTGGCCTGCAAATCCCGGACGCTCACCTTGTCGCGGACAATATTGTAACCGAACTCGTCGGTCTCCCCGTGAACGTTTCCCGGCTTGATGCCGCCACCGGCCATCCAGAGGGTGAAGCAGTTGGGATGATGGTCGCGCCCGAGAAACGTGGACCCGTTGCGCGCCTCGTTCATCGGCGTCCGGCCAAACTCCCCGCCCCAGACCACCAGCGTGTCCTCCAGCAGGCCGCGCTGCTTTAAATCCTGTATCAACGCCGCGCTGGCCCGGTCCACGTCGTTACATTTTTTCGGAAGGCCGGTAACCAGATCGTTTTCCTTGCCGGTGCCGTGCATGTCCCAGCCCCAGTCAAACAACTGGACGAAGCGCACACCTTGTTCCACCAGACGCCGCGCCAGCAGGCAATTGTTCGCGAAGCCGCCTTCGCCGGGCTTGGCGCCGTACATGTCGCGGATGTATTGCGGTTCCCGGGAAATATCGAACACCTCGGGCACGGTGATCTGCATCCGGTAGGCCAACTCATACTGCTCGATGCGAGTGACGGTTTCCGGATCGCCGTAAAGCTTCGCCTCGGCCTCGTTTAATTTCCTCAAGGCATCCAGGCTTCGGCGGCGCGTCTCCCGGCTCATTCCGGGCGGGTCGCTCGCGTAAAGAATCGGCTCGCCGGAAGTGCGGCACTGGACGCCTTGGTATACGCCGGGCAGGAAGCCGCTGCCCCAGGTGCTCTTGCCGCCGGTCGGATCGGTCCCGCCGCTCAACAACACCACAAAGCCGGGCAAATCCTGGTTCTCGCCGCCCAATCCGTAGGTGATCCAGGAGCCCATGGCCGCCGCGCCGGCACGGGGGGCGCCTGTGAACAAAAATAATTCTGCGGGCGCATGATTGAACTGGTCGGTCCACATGGACTTGACGATGCAGAGGTCGTCGGCGACGCCGGCCATGTTGGGGATCAATTCGCTGAACCACGCGCCGCTCTGTCCGTGCCGGGCGAACTTGTGAGGCGACCCAAGCATATTGGGCACGCCCTTGATGAACGCGAATTTTTGCCCCTGGATCAGCGACTCCGGACACGGCTGCATGTGCAGTTCGTTGAGCCTGGGCTTGTAGTCAAATAAATCGAGCGACGGCGGCGCGCCCGACATGTGCAGGTAGATCACCGATTTGGCGCGCGCCCGAAACGGCGGCGGACGCACGGCGAGAGGCTTGGCCGCGTATGTTGACTTCGCGGACGCTCCGAAGCCATCCCGCGCCAGCAGGCTGCCCAGCGCAATTCCGCCAAGGCTCAAGCCGGTCTGGGAAAAAAACGGGCGGCGTGTTAGTGCTCGGGCATGGGGAAAATCAAAAAAATAA
>CALJZV010000542.1 GCA_937983475.1 uncultured Verrucomicrobiales bacterium | reverse complement strand
TTTCGGATTTCGTGTTCGTGCAGCACCACTTCATCATGTCCCCAGAACTCAAACTTAAACTTCTGGAGACCGGGGCAAACATGTCTCACATAGTCCTCCTTGCGGAGGATGGCGAAAAGAAGAACGAACACTGGAAACTGAGGGTCAATCTGGGTCAAGTTGTGATCACCACTCTCATCCACAAAGACCAGATAATCGCTAAAGGCTGAAGGTGCGAGATTGGTCATGCTGCTTTTTGATATAGGGCATTTTCCATTTCGCGAATGGCGGCGAGATAACCGTCCCGTCCGCCGAAGAGCTTGACGATTTCCACAGGGGTCCCGTGGGCGGTGAGCGGGTCCACCTTGAGGATTTCCAGTGATTCGACGCTTTTGAGGCCGCTGTCGGCGTATTTCTGGAGCAGGGCATCGAGAACGGCGCGCGCCTTGTCGCCATACCGGGCGAAGACGTGGCGCTTCCTTACTTTCTCGGCCCGTTCCTGACGCGTGAGTGGCGGTTGATCAAAGGCGACATGGCAGATGAGATCGAAGGCGTCGTAATCGCGGCCGACTTGCTCTGCGAGTTCGTCGAGAAAAACGCCCTTGGCGGCGAGTTCCTCGAGAATGACCTGCTTGCGTTCGGCGTCATTCCAAACGGTGAGGAAGGCGTCCATGGACGCGAATTCTTTGCGGACCGTTTTGCGGGAATAATCCTTGAGCGATTCGGTGATGAGTTTGCCGTTCGCATCGAGGTATTGGACGCGCTCGGTTGCGACGCGGACTTCGACATTATCAACGTAGAATTTTTTCGTTTATTCTGTTGGTTCATCATCCTTCGGAGGCAGGCCATCCCCTGCCCCATCCCCTAGCTGCGCTTGCTCCTCCCCATCATCAGGCGGCACGGGCGAGTCCTCGGAACCCGGTTGGTAAATCTGCACAGGCTCACCATCGAAATCTGGGTCGGCAAAGAGCGCGGTGGCTTGCCGGAAATCCATGATGGTGAAGTAGAGCTTGTTGTAATCCTCGTTGATGCGGGTGCCGCGACCGATGATCTGTTTGAACTCGGTCATGGAAGCGATGCGGCGGTCGAGCACGATGAGATGGCAAGTCTGGGCATCGACGCCAGTGCTCATGAGTCGTGACGTGCAGGCAACCACAGGATAGGTGGACTCGGGATCGATGAAGTTATCGAGCTGCGCCTTGCCTTCGTCATTATCGCCGGTGATGCGCATGACGTATTTGGCGTTGGCGGCCGCGAGGTCGGGGTTCGCGTTGACCATGGCCTGCCGCATCCGCTCGGCGTGGTCGATGTTTTCACAAAAGATGATGGTTTTGGCGAAGCGATCGGTGGCTTTGAGAAATTCAGTCACTTTGGCGGCGACCAGTTCGGTGCGCTTTTCCAGCACCAGGTTTCGGTCGAAGTCGTGCAGGTTGTATTCCCGGTCTTCAATAAGCTGGCCGTGCTTGTCGGTTTGGCCATCGTATGGACGCCAACCATCGAGGTCTTTGTCCAATCCGATGCGGACGACTTTGTAGGGCGCGAGAAACCCGTCGGCGATGCCCTGCTTCAGGGAGTAGGTATAAATCGGTTCGCCAAAGTATTCGATGTTGGAAATCACCTTCGTTTCCTTCGGCGTGGCGGTGAGACCGATCTGGGTTGCGGAAGAGAAGTATTCGAGGACTTTGCGCCAGGCGGCATCATCCGCCGCGCTGCCACGGTGGCACTCGTCAACGACGATCAGGTCAAAGAAGTCCGGGGAGAACTGGGTGTAGATGTTCTGTTCCTCCTCGGTGCCGGTCACGGCCTGGTAGAGGCAAAGGTAAATCTCGAACGCCTTGTCCACCGTACGATTCGTAATCTTCGTCATCGCCGTGCCGAACGGCTTGAAATCGTTGGTCTTGGTTTGGTCCGCAAGGATGTTGCGATCGACCAGAAAGAGAATCCGCTTCTTGGCCCCCGACTTCCACAGCCGCCAGATGATTTGGAACGCGGTGTAGGTCTTGCCCGTGCCGGTGGCCATGACGAGCAGCACTCGGTTCTCACCCCGCGCAATGGCCTCGACGGTGCGGTTGATGGCAATGAGCTGGTAGTAGCGCGGGGATTTACGAGAACCGTCGTCGTAGTAGTCCTGCGTCGTGACGGCGATCTGCGGCTGGGTGAGTCCTTTGGCCGCGCACAGACGCGACCAAAGCTCCTCAGGCGATGGAAACTGGTTGAGGGGAAGCTCGCGAATCACGGTGCCGCTGGTGGCGGTGCGGTCGTGCTCGAGGAACGCGTCGCCGTTTGTGCTGTAAGCGAAGGGGACATCGAGAATCTCGGCGTATTCGAGCGCCTGCTGCATCCCGTCGCCGAGGGAATGGTTGTTATCCTTGGCCTCGATGACGGCGAGGGGGAGGTTTGTTTTGTAATAGAGGATGTAGTCCGCCTTTTTGGCTTCACCGCGTTTCACCGTTTTACCGCGAACAATGACGCGGCCTTTGGTGAAATAGACCTCCTCACCAACTTGAGTCATCAAATCCCAACCAGCACCCTCGCTGCCGCAAAGCGCAGGTGTGATGAACTTCGTTCGAATGTCCGCTTCGGTGAGGGATTTTTTATTCATGAAGACTAGGTCTTGCGAGTAAGTCTTCTCGGCGTGCCGCAGGTGTCTTTGTCCGAGGTTGTTATGCCGTGCGCCATGATGAAGCGCCATGCTATTTCAATGAATTTCGAGTGCAATGGAAAATTCATTCAAAAACCGGCAGATGAGAATGCTGTGTTTTAATGGGAAGCACAGGCAGAATGAAAAGTTGGACCCCCTAAAAGAAGAATGGGCCGAATGCCATAAAGGAGCGCAGGGATGGGTTTGGGCGGGGCGGTTTTGATGCAAAAAGAGGGTGATTGCCCGGGGACGAAATGGCAGGTCCCAAGGCATTTCCCAATCGATCATTCCCCTGCATGGTATGGCTTCAGACAAGTGGGGTTGGCCCCGAAGCCCCAGGAGAGTTCAGGGGGCGGTTCCGCTGTCTCGGTATTCCCCGGAGATTTTGGCGCGCCTGGGAGCGTTGCCGTAGAAAATGGCGGGGCATCGGGAGAAAGAGCGTGTGCGGCATGCCTGCCGGTGATCAACTGCGCAAACTTGGCCATGGCCGAGTCGAGGCTGGTATGGGTCCAACCGTAGGTGCCCCAGGCTTCATCAGGCGGGAGGGATTCGTGGGCCGGGATGATTTTGCCCGCAATGGTGCGCTCGGGACAGCGGCGGACCCGGCAGACTTCATAGCTGGATCGGGTGGACGAGTGCGGTTTGGATTTGGCCAGGAGGACCACGTCGCCCATGCGCCTGAGTTGATCGAACGTGAACCCGGCCCGTTTAAAATTGAGGGGCAAGGGTTTCATGGCGTGTCAGAGGGTTGCTGGGCCAGGCCGAGAAGGTAGGTGTTCTCTGCCCGACGTCGAAAGCTCCCGCCCGAGAATTGCAAATTGAACCTGCCATTTCCATTGGCTTCCGCAATCCGGTCGGCCAAAGAGTCGCCCAGGAATTCCTTCAGGCCGGGGTTGCCTGGCGTGCCTTGCAACGGCAGGTTGGAAATCAGGATCGTTGGTTTAAAGTGGTCGTGCCGGTGCTTCAGGATTTCATCCACAAGCAGCATTTCATCCGGCGACATGGCCTTGGTGCCCAGTTCGTCCAAAACCAGCAAGGAAACGCTCTGCGCCGATTCCCACACCGTTGGAGGGTGATCGTCGGGCTCTTCGCCACGCCGATGCAGGTGGACATGGCGCCGGCCATACGTCAACCGGTGCTGAAGGGTCATTTGTCCCTGCGTCAGATAGAGGGCTTCAGGACCAATGATCTCCCCTGCCATGGTGGCCGAAAGCCGGGTTTTGCCATTGCCCGGCATGCCACACATGAGCAGGAAGCCGCAGTGCCGCGCGTTCACTTGCTCCACAAATTCACGGCATTTGGCCAGGTGGCCACGGAGTTCCTGGGTCGGTGTCTGGAAATCCTCAAAGCGGCACTGGTGGAACTTGGGCGGGAATGAACCCCGGGACAACTTGCAGGCGGGACACCAGAAGTGAGCTTCAAAAGGGTAATACTGCTCCCGGTCGTTATCGGGAATGGCAGCGTCGAAGTCACGCCAGGCGTAAAACTCCCCAGCTCGACAAAAGGCTCGACTGCGCCGTGTGGCGTCCTGATCCAATTTGAGGCGAGTGCCACGGTGCCGGGAGCAGCAAGGCGCGAGGCTTGCCAGCCAGTGGTCAAACTGAGCTTGCTGCGACAGGGTTGGATTCATGCGAACGGCTTCGCGATAAGTGATATTCATAAACTTTCAGAAGTTTGAAACGGGTTGGTTGTAATTTTCAGGGGAGTAATGGCGAGTTGGCGCGAGTGTTTGCCTTAGGGTTGGCGGCGAACCGGCCCTTTGCCATGTGGCGGGATCATCCAGAAAGCGATCCTGGTTAAAGAACGTGGAGGGATTGGGGATAAACTCGGCTGGACCGCTGTAAGTTTGGGCAAACAAGCGGGTGCGCTCCAAAACGGTGCTGGCTCCATGGCGACGGATCGCGCGCCGGATCGCACGGAGTGCGTTTGGACGCCCCACCTTGCGGGGGTAGGCGTCGTAGATTTCGGATTCAGGTGTCCCGCTATCCGGACCATTGGCACAGTCCCCCCCTGGGGGACTATGGGGGTACCTAGTCGTTTTACTAGTACTCGTTTCATTGTATATGGCGGACTGGGAATCATCACGTCCGGACGTGATGGAATCATCATGCTTTGGCGTGATGATGGGCGGTGATTTTGTGACGGTCTCACGGGAGCTGCTTATCTCGCATGCCAAGGTGGAGGGGCGCACATAAAGGTCACGCCCTACTTTGACGGTCTCAATGAGTTTTGCGTCACGCAGGAGGCTCACAAGACGTGAAAGTTGATTTTTCCGAGACTCCGAGGTGGCCTCGGAGTTGAACAAGAGGGGCAACTCTTCGGTGGCGTGCCTGGCGTGCAGCCAGACATATTCGCCATCCTCCCGAACCACCCGCCTGGATTTGCGATGAAAGAACCAACCCTGGATATAGTCCAAGAGGGCCAAGGCTGGCAGATTGACGCGGCCGAGGAGACCAGCCCGAATCACGCCAGCCTGATTTATGCAAAAGGAGTATTTCATTCGAGTCCCTTTCTTTCATTGTCCCGTGCCTCTTTTGCGACTTGCCTGATGGCGTTAATGAATTTTGGGGCATACTCGATCGGGACATGGATGACCACGCCTCCGCACTCGTTTTCCTGCCAAATGCAAATTTGACCTTCCTGCCCGCGATAGACTCCAAAACTGGAGGAACCGAAAAATTCATGCTCGTTTGTCATGGTGCTCCTCTCTGGTTATTGGGCGTTTATCCGGTAGTTTTTATCGAGATGCGCCAGGGCTTCACGCCATGGAATTAGCACAACGCGGTTCACGCGGATAAACGGGATCCGTCTTTGTTGAAGCCAATTGTCCACGCAGCGAACACTCACTGAGGCTCGGTGGGCGAAACGGTGTTTGCGGTCGAGTTCCGGTTCAGCAAGAAGACCTGCGCCAGATGGGTTTGTGTTTAACTTTTTCATATCACTGAG
>CALJZV010000541.1 GCA_937983475.1 uncultured Verrucomicrobiales bacterium | reverse complement strand
CACCTTAACCACCGCCAAACTAGCCCACAAAAAACCGGGCCAGCGCCTCATCATGCAGCCGTTGCCAGGAAACCTCCTCCTTGCCTGGAACAATCGGATAAAACAGCGCGCCGTTGCCCTTGGCTGCTTTGTAATCGCCGGGGGCGTCGCCAATCATCAGGATTTTTTCCGGCGCGTATTTGCCGGCGGCGGCGAACTTGATGTGCTCGGTTTTCGTCCCCATCTCCTGGCCAGCGATGATTTTGACATAGCATGCCAAGTCGTGCTCGGACCACTCGCGCAGAAGAGCCTCGCCTGGCGTCTGCGAAATGCACATCGCGTCGGTTTTCTGGTTTATTTTCTCCAGACATTCGCGGACTAGCGGAAACGGCGGCACGCCATGGACGATGTCCGCCACAGCCTTGTTAACCGCATTGGACCAGGCTTCCACCGTTTGAAGGGCCTTGTTGCCGTTCTTCACCTCGTTGGCCAGCGCGACATTGCCTAGTTTGGATTCACGCGTGATCCACTCATCCAGCGCGCGAGTGTCGGGCACATTCACTTTGCGGGCAATGACCTGCGGGCGGTAGCGCAGAAGATTAAGGCACTTGGAAAGCGCGGGGAAGCGATTCACGCCGCGGTTTTTGGAGTAAAGGTTCACGAAGTCCCACACTTCACGGGCATATTTGCTCACCGGTTGAAGTCCGAAATGCTTGATGAACATCGGCGTGAAGCACTCCTTATGCTTGATCTCCATGCTGTCGAAAATGCAACCGTCGGAATCAATGCCAATGAAAAAGTCCTTTGTGGGCTGGAAATCGCGTAATATTTGGGCTGGATCGCTCATAATTCAGGAAGCGCATTTAGGCAGAGCGCGCGCCAAACGGTCAAATGCAATTTCGACGAGTTACTGGACGCTTCCGGCTTTAGACCCCTTGGGCGCATCCTTCAATATTTGTGTGATAATCATATCCGTCGTGATGCCCTCTGCCTCGGCTTCAAAATTCAAAATCAACCGATGCCGCAAGGCTGCCGCCGCCACGGCATGGATGTCCTCGAAACTGACGTTGAATCGGCCTTGTGTGAGCGCGCGGACCTTGGCGGCCAGAATCAGGGTCTGGGCGCCGCGAGGACTGCTGCCAAACCGCAGGTATTGATTGGCAATCGGCGCGGCGGTCTCGGTCTTGGGATGCGTCGCGAGAACCAGGCGCACCGCGTAATCCTTCACGTGCGACGCGACGGGCACCTGCCGCACCAGCGCCTGCAATTCCAGTATCTGCTCCTTGGCCAGCACCCGGTTGATCTGAGCTTGAGAACCCTCCGTCGTGCGCGTCAGCACCTCGTTCAGGTCCGCCGCCGTGGGATACGTCACCAGAAGCTTGAAGAAAAACCGGTCCAGTTGGGCCTCGGGCAGCGGGTAGGTTCCCTCCTGGTCAATGGGATTCTGGGTTGCCAGAACAAAGAACGGCTCATTGAGCTTGCGGATTTCGCCGCCAGCGGTGACCTGCTTCTCCTGCATTGCCTCCAGGAGCGCCGACTGCGTCTTGGGAGTCGCGCGATTGATTTCGTCGGCCAGGATCAAATGGGCAAAGATCGGGCCGCGTTGGAACTGGAACTCGCGCTTGCCGCCGGGGGTTTCCATCACAAGGTTGGTGCCCAGGATGTCAGCGGGCATGAGGTCGGGCGTGAACTGAACTCGGCTGAAGCTCATGTCCAACACCTCTCCCAACGTGCGCACCAGAAGGGTTTTGCCCAAGCCGGGCACGCCCTCAAGCAGGACATGGCCGCCGCCAAAAATGGCAATCAATGTTCCCTCGACGATTGCGTCGTTACCGACAATGACCTTGCCGATTTCCGAGCGAAGCTTTTGCCAGGCAGCCCGGAATGTTTGGATTTGTTGCTCCGTGTTCATGAATCGGTTTGTTTTGACCCTCAGCGAATTAAACGCTCAATGGGAAAAAACCATAGCGAATGCCGTGGAAAACTCCAGCGTCATTCCCGCTTATCCGAGCAGCGAGGCGTATTTCGCCCTAAGAGCTTCATTTAGCGGAGAGGTCGTGCCGCGTTTGCGATGATAGTGGAGAACATAGAGCTCATGAGGAGTGGCACCCTTTTTGAGCGCCTCAAGTACGGGACGGACAAACGGCTCAATCACCTGAAAATTCCGGATTTTCTCCAACTTGAGCGCAATGCGGACGCCGCGCGGCGCCACCTGCATCGTGACGTGCGCGCCCTTGAGCCGGACGGTGCCGGCATCAGCGGTAAAATGCTTTGCCTCGCCCCGGTGGTTTTCATAAACCACCTCCACGGGTTGGGAAAAACTCACCTCGCGTCCTGACTTGGAACGATTTTTGGGATTGTTTTCGCAGCCCGGGGTCACGCATTCGATGCCGCTCAAGGTTTCCTTGGCGTGGGTGGACTCGCAGAGCGGACACGTGGTCCGTTTGCCGAAGAGTTTTCCAAAAAAGCTCATGTCATTTCCTGGTTTGAATTGTTGATCGCGCAGCAGCGGAGGCGACTTAGACAACGAACCAGAGCTTCAGCGCCTGGTTCTTCGATAACATCCATCAACAGGCGGCCCCCTTCCTCACGAGGCTTTTTCCGCCGCTGCTTCTGGACCTGAAGGAAACGGGGAAGCGGATTTCTCGCGCTTGCCCCGTGGCAGCCGCCTCCGCTGCTGCTCGATCAATTTCTCTACTCGCAAAACAAAGAACGATGTTTTCAAATGACCATGGCGCAGCAATCGGCGCCTGTGCTGAAGCGATGGCAACCCCATCTCACGCAGCCGGTCGTATGAAAGCTTCCGGAAATTACCCTTTCGATGTCCATTTTGAAAGGTGACAGACAAAATTTCCTCGGCCAGCCAGCGGTCCAAACGGGCCAGTTGGTGCTCATCATTCACGTGCTTGAGGTAATAATCAATGATCGCCACAGAGCGAAACCCCTTCTCCACAAGGTCCCGGGCCAGCGAAACAGCCAACTGCGCGCGGTGCGCCGGTTCGGCAACAGACCGGAATTTTTTGCCCGCGCGCCGGAAGGCGAACCGGAAAAGGTTGCAGATTTTTCGGGACTTGTCGCGTGACAAGCCAATGCTGCCATCCTTGCGAAATTCCAGCCCGAGATGCCGGAACTTTTCGACGGCCTCAAATCGGTCGTCATTTACCTCGCCCGCAGGAAAATAAAAATCTCGATGATGCGCCGGTTTGCTGGACAGCTTCAGTGCGGCGATGGCGTGGTCCAGGCGTTCAGCCGCCTCCTGAGCGCGACCGCGATCACTGGAGAAAACCAGCATGTCATCGGCGTATCTGAAATAATGCACCCCAGGTATCGCCTCCATTTCATGGTCCAGTGGCGTCAGGTAAATGTTGGCAAAGAGGCAGGCGATGGCAGTGCCGAATGGCACCCCGACCGATGCGGTTTTAATTTCCTCGCCAGCACGGATGGAGAACCGCACCCGTTGCTCGAGCAATTTGAAAAGGTAATCGGCAGGTTCCACCCAATGGCCCAGCATTCGCAGGAGCAGTTCGTGGTCGATGGAAGGAAAAAAATTGGCAATGTCCCTTTTGATAAAATAAACCGGTGCGGTCATTGCCCCCAAACGTGCCTCGATGCGGTGCTGGCAAACATCCACACCATACCCGCGATGCCGGTAGGCGTAACTGTTTTTGGAGAATGCGCCGTTCAGGTAACGGTTGAGGGTCTGGTATAGCAGCAAATCAACAATGCGTTCCTCCCACGGAAACAGGTAGATGGTCCGGTGCTTGCCATTAAGGTTATAGTGCAGCTCGACTCCCTCGCGAAAGCAGAATTGCCTCCTCGACAAAGCCTGATGCAACTGCTCGACGTGACGGGGCGTTTCTCTGGCAAAGTCGTAAAGCGTGCGACCGTCATGCGATCTCTGCAATGCCTTGCGCCAGGAGAAAAGCGGCTTGGTGTAGGCCTTGAGCACGGCTTTGTGCAATGCCAGTTCGGAATAGACAGCTCCGAAGGTTGCCTTGGATTGCCGCATTGAGGGAAGCGAAAAGGACTCCGGGCTTCGCTGAGGCATCTGGCCGGGTGATTGTTCCACAACGCCAAGCATGGGCCGATTCTAGGCCGACTTGTGTCCAAATCAACGCTTGATTTGATCTGCCCGGGCTCCAATCACATCTTCAACCCAAACAACCGATGATGCTCCTGGATCGCGTACCGGTCGGTCATGCCGGAAAGGTAGTCGCAGATCGCCCGGCGCAGGCCGTCCTTTTTGATCCGCTTTTGCGCTCCTTCACCCAGTTCCTTTGAATGCTTCAGGTAATAGTGAAACAACTCCTCAAGCATTCGGACGGCGCGCAGGTTGGGCTCATGAACCACCGGGTTGTAGTAAAGGTTGGTATAAAGATACTCGCGAAGTTCCAGATTCAGTTTGTGACGGCGCTCGCTGTATTGAACCAGTGGTTTGGGCTGTAACCGGACTTCATCGGCGGTTTTCACCCCCGCGTCTCGAATGTGTTTTTCGGTTGTCAGCACGACATCCTTGACGTGCCCGTCAATCAGGCAGCGAATAATGAAGTAACGCCTGCATTCGTCGGCGAGTTCCCCGTATTGCTTTTTAACTTCGCGCGAGGCTTCCGCCCATAGTTTGACGTCGCGCACGAGTTGTTTCTCGGTAAGCAGTTCGGCATCCAACCCGTCATCCATGTCGTGGCTGTAATAGGTGATTTCGTCGGCGAGGTTGGCCACCTGCGCCTCCAAGGACGAAGATTTGGCGTCAAACCCTTTCCGTCTGCTTGGATGATCGTAGGCTGTGTAGTGCTTGATCAACCCCTCTCGGACTTCCCATGACAGATTCAACCCCGAAAACTTGGGATACTTTTGCTCCAGTTCCTCAACGATGCGGAGGCTCTGGCGGTTGTGCTCGAAGCCGCCAAAATTTTTCATGAGGCGGTTGAGAACCGCCTCGCCCTTGTGGCCGAAGGGTGAGTGTCCCAAATCATGCGCAAGCGCGATGGTTTCGGCCAAATCCTCGTTGAGGTTCAGCGCCCGGGCGATGTTGCGGGTGATGGCCGCCACTTCCATCGTGTGCGTAAGCCGGGTGCGCAAGTGATCCCCGGTGCCGTTGAGAAACACCTGGGTTTTGTACTCGAGTCGACGGAAGGCCCG
Source organism: uncultured Verrucomicrobiales bacterium (assembly GCA_937983475.1). Classification (GTDB taxonomy): domain Bacteria; phylum Verrucomicrobiota; class Verrucomicrobiia; order Limisphaerales; family JACDHS01; genus CALJZV01. Next base: position 2,640 of record CALJZV010000541.1, on the reverse strand, counting down.
GGAGTGAATGACCCGATCCCGGTCGCGCTGGTAATGCGTGCGCCACTCTGGCGGCTCTTCCTTGTAAACGCGGCCACGCGTATCAGAACTAATTTGAGCGTAGGGTGCCAGCGACTGACGCTCCAACTTCTCGAGGTCTTCACGAGTGCAGGGCATAACAAAGGGCTTTAGTCAATTACGAGGAAAACCGAGGCTTTCAGATAAATGAAGCAGTCGGGAATCATTTAATTCGCCAGCAGTTCCTGAACGGCGATGCCGCGCAATTCGAACAATCGCCGAATGGCGTCCTCGATTAAATTATTCGGGCAGGAAGCGCCGGCGGTGATGCCCACGGTGATTTTTCCCGAGGGGAGCCAGTCGCGCGTCTCAACCTCCTCATGCTGATGCTGATTCCAATGCTGGATCAGCTTGTCGGAAACCATTTTTGCCGCGTTCTTGATGAAATACGTCGGCAGTTTGGCCTCTCCCATCTCCGCCAGATGAGACGTGTTGGAGGAATTATAACCGCCGATCACCAGAAGAAGGTCCAACGGTTGCTGAAGCAGTTTTTCCAGCGCGTCCTGGCGGTCCTGAGTGGCGCCGCAGATTGTATCGAAGAAGCGGAAATGCTCGTTGACGCGATCTTCGCCGTATTTTTTGGCCATGGCGGCCTTGATGCGCCGCTGCACTTCCTCTGTTTCGCCCCGCAGCATCGTGGTCTGGTTGGCCACACCGACGGCCTGCAAATGCAAGTCAGGGTCGAATCCAGGGGAATAGGCGCCCTTGAACTTTTCAAGAAACTCGGCCTTGTTGCCGCCATGGATGATGTAATTACAGACGTAATCGGTCTCCCCGAGATTAAACACCACCAGGTAATGGCCGCTGCCGTAGGCTGTTGCCTGTGAGGTGGTCGCCTTGGTTTCCTCGTGGCGGGCCTTGCCGTGAATGATGCTGGTCACATTTTCCTTGGAATACTGGCGCACGCGCTTCCAGACACTCATCACGTCACCGCAGGTGGTATCCACCAGAACGCACCCTTTTTCTTCGAGCTTTTTGCGCGTGTTCACCTCGGTGCCAAAAGCAGGAATGATCACCACGGCGTCCGCTTGCAGCCTGGCAATTTCCTCCTCGCTGGGCTTGGCGGCAATCGTGACGATGCCCATGTTGCGAATCTGGTCGTTAACCTCCGGGTTATGAATGATTTCGCCCAACAGGTAAATTTTCCTTGGCTCCGGAAAGCACTTGCGGGCCGCGTAGGCAAGGTCAATGGCGCGCTCGACGCCGTAGCAAAACCCAAATTCCTTGGCCAGCTTGATGGTCAGATTCTCGGCTGAAAGCACGCCGCCGTTGGCGCGGATGCGGTTGACCAGGTCGCTGCGATAATGGGAGATGACCTGGGCCTGCACCGCTTCCATCACATCGGGGCGGCGCAAATTGATTTTCTGGGGCGCTGTAGGCGCTTGATTTGACATACCGGCAAAACTGTAACACGGCTGCCCCCCTCGTCTAGTGGAAAGCCGGAGACGGTTTACGGCGCGGCCTTGCGCTTGGGCGGGTGAAGCAGTTCCTCCACGGTGACAAACGTGTATCCCTTGCCGGCCAGATGATCCAGCAACTCGCCAAAGCGCTCATGAAACTTGTCCGTCCGCTTCGGGCCCACGCCCACATGCAGCAACAGCAAAAAACCGTTCAATCCGTTCGGATCCTCCTGTTCCTTTTTGACAATGCTGTCGAAGATCACCTTGGAAGGAACATGGTTCTTCGCGTCGTCCGGCGTGTAATCCGCTGCGGAGCGCGTGCCCGGAGAGAAATTGATCAAGGTCATGCCCATTTCATGGCTCCAGGCGGCGATTTCCTCGTTGTACCACTCGTAAGGAGGAATCCAATAGCGGGCCTTGTTGCGCGGCACGCCAAACCGCTCGATTTCCTTTACATTTTTCTCAAGGTCGGAGGTAAAGTCCTCCTTGGTCACCAAGGTTTTCTTCGGTCCTTCCCAAGGGCAATAAAGCAAGTGCGCGTCCGAATGGGGCCCCAAATAATGGCCCTCGCGAACCATGCGTTGAATGAGTTGATTGAACTCCGGGTTGCGCAGGAAATTGCCCGTGAGAAAAAAGGACGCCCTTGCCTTGCGCTTGGCCAACTCGTTTAAAATAACTTCGCCACCCTCTGCAAACGAATCCCCGGTGAACTCCAAGGCGATGCGCTTTTGATCCTTCGGTCCGCGAATAATTCCGCCTTCGCGAAGTTCAAAGACATTGGTGCCGGCGAGAGCGACTCCGCCAGCACAATTGACCATTAGTAAAATAAACAGGGCCGCGCACCGGGACAGCACAGGCAACCATCTTTTGAATTCGTTTTTCATTTGGCCTTCACCTGGGTCCAGACCTCGTCATACAGCCGCGACTTGGCGCCAATGTCCTCGAGGAACTCCAGTTGTTTCAAGATTTCCGGAGTGGGGTATATCGCAGGATTCTTTAAATCCTCCGGTTGAATGAGGGGCATAGCAGCCTTGTTGGGCGTAGCGTACTGAGAGTAGTTGGAAATCCTGGCTCCAACCCGGCCCTCCAGCAGAAAGTTGATGAATTTCTCCGCCAAATCGCGATGTGGCGCCTTGGCCAGCACCACGAGATTGTCCACCCAGATTTGGCTGCCTTCACTTGG
>CALJZV010000540.1 GCA_937983475.1 uncultured Verrucomicrobiales bacterium | reverse complement strand
CGACGGGCACAATCCGGTTCGGCTGACCTCCGACAAAAGTGATGTGGCCGCCCCCTGTTGGGTGCCAGGTCAGCGCAAGCTTCTGTATTGCTCGTGGAAAAGCGGCCTCACGCAGGTGCTTTCGCATGATTTGGGCACGGGAGCCCGCCAGATTTTCCTCAATGTGCCAGGTAACGCCTACAGTCCGGCGGTTTCACCGGATGGGCGGCGCGTGGCGGTAATTCTGACCAAAGGCGGCAGTCCCGATTTGTATGTCTGCAACATTGATGGTTCCGGGCTGAAACAACTGACCAAGACGCGCGATGACGAGTCCTCGCCGACCTGGTCGCCCGATGGGTCAACCATCTGCTACGTCTCCCGGGCCGGCACGCGCGCCGCGCTGTTCAAAATCTCCGCGGATGGCGGAGAGCCGAAGCGGTTGACTGTGGGCGGTTCTTTAAACCTGACTGAGCCGGACTGGTCGCCAGATGGCAAATTCATCGTATTCACCCGTCAAATGGGCGGGTTTGAAGTCTGCGTGGTTCCATCTGAAGGCGGCTCGGCCACGGTGTTGACACCGGGCGAAGACCCCTCCTGGGCACCCAATTCGCGGACAGTTATCTTCACACGGCGAGAAAAAAATAAACGCGTTCTGTCTTTGCTTGACGTGCCCACCAAACGTGTGAAGGATGTCGCGCAAATTTCAGGCAGTTGTTCGCAGCCGAGCTGGGCGAAGTAGAACGGAGCGCAATCTACAACCTAATAAAATGAAACACTTAACTTTTTTGAGTCTGTTGGCGGTCGGTCTGATGCTGGTAGGGGGCGGCACGGGATGCCGGAAAAAACCCGTAGGCGTGACGCACATCCCAGGGGCGCAAGGAGGGAAAAACACCTTTGGATCACCACGCGATTTGGATCGCCAAGGGAGCGTGACAGATCCGGATGTGTTTTCCACCGAGACGGGCTATTCCTCCACACAAAAGCCGATGAACACCGGCCCCCAGGATCGGGAAGTTCTTAAGACAGAAACCGTTTATTTCGACCTCGACAGCGCCACCGTAAAAGAGAGCGAGAAATCCAAGCTGCAGCGCGTGGCGGATTACATGCGGGCAAACACCGCCAATGACATCCTGATCGAAGGCCATTGCGATGAGCGGGGCACCGAGGGGTACAACCTCGCGTTGGGCGAACGTCGCGCGCAGGCACTCCGCGAGCATCTGATTGAAATCGGCGCCTCAGGTGAGCGCATTTACACGGTCAGCCACGGCGAAACCCGTCCTGCCGCCGAAGGTCAGGGCGAATCCGCCTGGTCCAAAAACCGGCGCGGTGAATTTGTCGTCGTTCTTCCCGCAAACTAAAACCTTTCAGCCAGCCGCGGTCCCGGAAGCTTAATCGCTTTACTCGGGGCCGCGGCTGGCTTAATTTTTGTCACAACCATGAATAGCATTTTTGCTGTATTCGGGCTTGGTGCCACCGAGTTGATTGTCATCCTCGCGGTGATTGTTTTCCTCTTCGGCGCCAAAAAACTGCCGGGATTGGCCCGTGGACTCGGCCAAAGCATCAAGGAATTCAAGCGCGGCACTCAGGAAGAGTCCGAGGAAAATGGCGGGCCAAAGCCCAAACAACCGGCGGAGAAAAAATAAAGCGTAATTTCTATGACTACTATGTTTGCTGTTTTCGGATTGGGCGGCGGTGAACTCGTCATGATTATGGCGGTGGTGCTGCTCCTGTTTGGCGCTAAAAAGCTGCCAGAACTGGCCCGCGGATTGGGGCAGGGGATTCGTGAATTCAAAAAAGCTTCCAACGAAGTGACCGACGAACTGCATCGCGCGGTCGAGGCCGAACCTCAGCCGCCTGTTCGCAGGCTGCCGCCGGAAGGCTCCACGCCCCAGAATCACGAGGCTGAACCGCCCGCGCCCAACAAGCCGCCGCAGTGAGGATGATTTCCCGCCATGGCAGCCATCGAGCCTGACGAAGCAGGCCTAGATCATTCCATCGAAGAAGAGGAGGGCGGTCCTTCCAAGACCTTCCTTGAGCACCTTGAAGATCTGCGGTGGACGCTGCTCAAATGCGTTGCCGTTATTTCAGTCGGCTTTCTCCTCTGCCTTTTTGCCGCACCTTATCTGGTTCAATTTCTCATGAGGCCGCTAAAGCAGGCCGAGCTTCTCCAGCCACAACCACCGGCTTCGGTGACCTTGTTGGTGGGCACCAATCGTTTGGGGACTTTCCTGCTGGAAACCAATCAGCCCAATATTTTTGGCGCGAGCAACGCTGTTCTGGAACTGGTGCCCATTGACACCGGAACCAACCTGCTGATGGGCTTGCGTCCAGTGGCGACCAATTCTGGAGACTTGCCCGTGAAGAGGGTGGATCTGATCAATCTGGGGCCGGCGGCGGCATTCTTCACCGCCGTGAAACTGGCCATTTACGGCGGACTGGCGCTGGGCTCG
>CALJZV010000539.1 GCA_937983475.1 uncultured Verrucomicrobiales bacterium | reverse complement strand
TCTCGAGGGTCCGCGCCAGCTCGCCCGCCAGGCGCTCCAGGAACTCGGCGCGCGACACCGCGCGGGCCTTGTTCAACGCCTCGGTGCCGTCATCCGCCGTCGCCACGTCGAAGCCTGCGGCGCGCAGGTTAAACTCGATCAGCTCCAGCGCGTCGGGCTCGTCGTCCACTACAAGAATCCTGTCCTTCATTAGGGCGATACTCAACGGCTCAGGTTACAGGCCGATGACCGTTTTGTGACATGTTTGTTAAACTGACATGAGGTTTATCTAGTCATGGCCAAACTTCAGGTAGCGGATGTAAATCCGCTGTCTGCATTGCAATAACGGATTAATCGCATCCTGTTTCTTAACTGGAGAAACCTCATACAGCCATTTTGCGTGAAGTAGTCCAAAATGCACCTGGTTTAAAGATGCGCCTTCCTGTCCCAATTACCCACACTACAGCAATACCGACACTTAAGACGAACAATGTCATCAGACATAGTCCAACTAAGAAAGCATGACGGAAAGAATGACTTGGTGGCTCTGTGAGCCTATTAAATTGAGGTCTGTGGGGTAAAAATCGAACTTGAATGGCCATGCCTGGAACATAGCTCTGCTTTGTAGCCATGCTGACAAACTCAGATCCCGTGAAAGTGCGACCATCATGCTTAAACTCGTACTTCAATTCTGCTGGAACCATTCTAGATCGCGAATAACTCGCAGTGACGGTTGCCTCGATAGTGATCCCAGCCTTGCGTAACTCAAACTCTCGATATTCCGAGTGCCAGCCAGATACCACAGCCCAGCAGCAAACCAAATAAGCCCCCCCGAACAAAATCAGCGCAACAATCATTTTTTTGTCGAGAACAGGAACAACCATAATTGGAATTACGCCTTTGTGGTTTAAATGAACAATTCAGCAAGGCATATCGGATTTAAGCGCGTGGCAGCCCTGGTTTCAACGGATTAATGAATGGGGATGTTCGAGCGTTTTATTTTCCTCATGGCACCGGTTTTGTCCGCTGTCTGAAAAACGCCTCAATGTCCTGCGCGGGCGTGGCGGCCACCAATTCGGCGGGCGTTTCCGCATACCAGTCGCGCGGCAGGTAGTCCACATAGGGCGGCTGCAGGAACCGTTCGCACAGGAGCGCGATGACGCCCCGGTCGGTCTCACTGCGAATCAGGCGGCCGGCAGACTGCACCACACGCGTCATGCCCGGTTGCAAATAAGCCCGCTCAAAGCCGCTTCCGTCGCGGGCGTCAAAATACTGGCGCAGCAATTCCCGCTCGAAGGAAATCTGCGGCAACGCCGGGGACACGATGAAGACCGCCGAGAGGCATTCGCCCGGATAATCCACGCCTTCGGCATACATGCCGCCCATCACCGCGCAGAGCAGCACGCCGCCGGACGCAACAGGATCCCTGTGTGGGATTTCCCCTTTTCCCAGGCAGGCGAGACGCGCTGCCCTACTTTGGTTCAATTGCCGCAAAATTGCCTCGCGCTCGGGGTCGGTGGATTCCGGACGCTGCACCAGCACGGTTTTGGAAAGGGCGGGCAACCGGGACTTCACATCCGTCAAAAACTGGTAGCTCGGGAACAGCGCCAGCACATTTCCGGGAACCGCTCGGGCCATCTCCGCAATCAACTGGGCAATGCGGGGAACATGCGCCTTGCGCGCCGCGAAGGTGGTTTTCACTTGCGGCAAAATAAGAACCTTGCGGTTCTCCCGGGGAAACGGCGGCGGCAACGACAACGCTCTGGACGGCAGGTTTTGAAGGCCCAGATTGCGCCGGCTTTGCTCCAGCGGATGGAGCGTGGCCGACACCAGCGCCGCGCCTCCGGCCTCGCGGAAAGTCCGCTCCAATTGGCGCGAGGGGTCCAGGCAGAGCAGCGCCAACCGCAACCCCTTTTCGCCACGCTCAACAAAACAGGCGAAGTCCGGGCCGTAGAGGTTCAGCACGGTCAAGAACCGCTGAAACTCAAAATGCCACTCCACCACGGAGTCGCTGCTGCGAACAATCTTGAGATCGCGTTTCCAGGCCAGATAGCGGAGGAACAGCGGTTCCCACTGCTTCCACAGCGCCTTGACCGCTTCCGAGGGCGGGTCCATTTGGACGGCGGGCGTATTTTCGGACAGGACACCGGCAAGCTGTTCCAACAGGCTCAACGCCTGGGACAAGATGCGCTGCATCGCGGGGAACAGGTCGTCACTACCACCCGTTTCATTCTCGGCAAATGAAAGCAGCGTTTGCGCGCTTTTGTGCGTCCAGCGCGGTTTCATTTTCCTCAAAGGCGAGGAACCGGCGGGAGTAGCGGTCGTTTTCAAACCCTGCAACGCGGCGCGAATCCGGTCCTCGCGGAGTTCCGGCGAGAAGATTTTTCGAGCGCGCTCCGGAAGGTTGTGCGCCTCGTCCACAACCAGCAGCGTTTCCTTCAGCTCCTCCAGGTTCTTCAAAGCAATGCCCGGGTCAAAGACGTAATTGTAGTCGCCCACAATCGCGTCCGCGCGTTTTGCCAGTTCCAACTGCACTTCAAACGGGCAGACCTCCTCGCGCCGTGCCTCGGCGAACACGCTGTCGGGGTCATGGTGCGGTTGCGTCGCCAACAACCGGTCCAGCACGCGGGTGCGCACCATTTTTTCCGGGTAATTTTTCGCGTAGGGACAGAAATCCTCGTGGGATGTTACCTGCCCGTTGGCGCACATTTTTTCCTTGGACCGCAACTGAATCGTGCGGAACGCGCCGTCGCGGTTCATCGAGCGCAGGGCGTTGACCGCCATGATCTGCTGGAGATTTTTGGAGGTGAGAAACACCACCTGTTTGCCGTCAGACAGGCCCCTCGCCAGCGCGGGAAAAAGAATGGCTGCGGTCTTGCCCGACCCCGTGGGCGCTTCGGCGAGCAGGGCTTCATTTTCCGCAAAGGCCTGTTGCGCGGTCCGAATCATCTGCTGTTGGCCAGGACGCGGCTGCTGGTGCGGAAAGGGCAGATGCGTTGCGGCAACAGCCTTTCGGGCACGGGCCTCTCCGGCGGCTCTCCAGTCCCGCAAATGACGCGCCACCGCCGCGCCGACCATGGCTGCGGTTTCCTCGGGGTTATAATCAACCGAAACAGCGGTCTCGCGGCCGCTGGCCACATCCAGATAAACCAGCGCGGCTTGGGGTGTTTGTTGGTTCAACCGCTCCCAAAGCAGGCAGTAAATGAGCAACTGTCTTCGGTGACGCTCGAAGCGGCTGCCTTGGGCGCGGCGGTCGTCCTCGGAGTAAAAACCGGTTTTAAATTCCTCGATGATCCACTGGCCGGATTCACGCTGAAAACAGCCGTCCAGCCTTCCAACGACCACAGCCGTCCAGTCCTCAATCGCAAACCCGCCCTTCAGGAAAACTTCGCGGGCGTAGCGTGGATTGGCGGCGCAACGGTCCTGAAGAATGCGGGCGTGCATTTCCGAGCCGAGGCCCAGGCGCATCCAGCCTTCGCCGTCGCCCGAGCCGATGCGCGTGAATCCCGGCTCCTCAGCCAGTTCGCCGACGGAAATTTCAAAGGTTTTGGTTGCCTCGTCAAAACGCACCCGGCCATCATAGCATGATTCTGGCCGGGCACGGCGAGCTTTCACCGCCTGCCCAGGAAAAATGATCACCAAAAACCAGCGCAGTCTCGTCAAAGCCGCCGCCGTGGTGGCCATCCTCCTTGGCCTGATGGCCGCGGTGCGCTTCATGCCGGTGGGCGACTGGATTCAATGGTTCACCAACTGGGTGAAGTCGCTCGGGCCGGCAGGCATGGTGATCTTTGTGCT
>CALJZV010000538.1 GCA_937983475.1 uncultured Verrucomicrobiales bacterium | reverse complement strand
CCAGCGCAAAGAAAGAAACCAAGCACCACCATAACGGCGGCATCGGAAACAGATCCCCACAGGACCAAACACAGCGAGGCGATGAATGGGTAAACCTTGAAAGGGAACAGAGCCAGCGAAACCCGTTCCTGCCGTGAGTTTGGTAGGATGCGCATAACTTGCCTATGATTTTATATTCGACCCCACGTCTCAACTGGAAAACCAACAACCGACGCTTTGTTATCCATTTGTATTTAGAAGAATCTCAGAGTTCTCGGCGACGAAAACTTGGACGAACGCATCGAAACTATCAGCAACAAACCAGCCTTGGCCTCCCTGATCTGCGTAAAAGAACCCAAATCTGCGATCATCAGGGTTGCCGCAAAACATATAAGTCGGAGCATCAATCAGGACATCGCACAAGCAAAGGAGGTCGCCAAAATGTATAATCTCGCCATCATATGTGGTGAATTGGGTAAATGCTGCCCGTCGTGTTTGCGTTCGGTCAAGGACTTGTTCAAGCGAAAAGAAGTCCCATAAATGCTCTGTCGTCGCCCCAATCGTACCATCACATGAATTATAAAATTCGCTGACACCCTGTGGAAAGCTGCAACCAAGTCGCCTTTGAACATCTGCTATCGAACTTGGAGTAGTTGGTGGCCGGAGGATTGCTCCGAGGTCGCGGAGTTTGTTAATCAAAAGTGTGGTGCTGTTCATTATTTTGGATGCAGATATACTTGCGAATCCGTGGCTACCAACGAACTCAACTGCTTTATTTTCCCTCTGGCACGCTGCGCAAAGTGATGTTCCGGAATGTGGAGGCTGTCTGCCAAGTGGTGATGCCCAAAGGAGTGGACATTTCAATGTCGCCCGGGCGCATCGAAATGCGCCGCCCCTCAATCGCCACGTCCACGACCTGTTTGTCATCAATCCAGACGGCAAGTGCTTTGGGCAGAACTCGAAGGCGAATGCGGTGCCATTTGTTGGGCTCGAAATACATCGTGCGGCTGGTGTCATTCTCCGAGGCGTCCATGAAATCAATGCTCGAAATGCCCAGCACACCGCCGCCCCAGCCTCCGCAGACGAGCGTGGCGTGCGCGTCGCCCACGGGGAAAGTCAGGCCGCAGAAAAAATCGGTGCCCTGGAGTTTCATGGCCTCCAGTTCAATCTCATAATTCTGGCGCGGCAACGCGGCGGCATTGGTCCAGTGAATGCCGGTCAATTCCGCGCCCATGCCGACAAGAATCTGCCCGTCGCGCACCTCAACCTCGCCGCGCCCGCCGTAATCGGTGATCTTCCAACCCGAAAGCGTCTGCCCGTCGAACAGGCTTTTGTCCCCCAGAATGACCACTGGGGTGGCCACGGCAGCAGGTTCAACGACCGGAATCGCGGCCTTTAACGTCAGTTCAGCAGGATCCGGGGCGGCATGGGATACGGGAGCGGGTGATGGAATTACGGGAACCGAACAAGCCGTTTGCCGCGGAGCGCAGCCGCAGAAAACACCAGCGGCAAGCGCCGTCATCGTAAGTGTTGAATAAATAAAGCGTTTCATTGAAGGCGGAATTGATTTAAGCAGTGTTGCCGCGACGGTGGTATAAAATTCATGCAACCCTGGCTCTGCAAAGTCATCGACCGGTGCGTCATCAAGCTAGCGGCCGCGCTCCAGCCCCGGCCCGGACGCTTTCCGGCCATGGTGGAAGAGGCGCGTCGACTGCTAGGAGAACCGGATTTCTTCTGCGATTTCGCCGCGCCGCCGATGGATTTCAAGTGGACTTCTCAAACGCGGTTTGAATTCTCCTCCGCCATCAGGGCAACCGATGAAAAGGTCAACACGGTCCATGGGAAGCTTTTCCGCGTCGGTGCGGACTGGGCCTCCAAGCCGACCATCTTGCTGGTACATGGCTGGAATGATGACATCGGCTATTTGCTGCGGCATCCATATCAAAAGAGCCGTTTTTTGAAACTCGGGCTAAATGTCGCCATGCTGGAACTGCCGTATCATCTGCACCGGCGTCCGTTCGGCCTCGGAGTGCAGCGGGACTTCATCTGCGAGAATTTGTTCTCCACGATCCAGGCCGCGCGGCAGGCGGTGTCGGACATTCGGTCCCTGCTGGCTTGGCGTGAGCGCGAGGGTTGCCCCTGGACCGGGCTTTGGGGCGTGTCGCTCGGCGGTTGGCTGAGCGGGCTTATCGCCTG
>CALJZV010000537.1 GCA_937983475.1 uncultured Verrucomicrobiales bacterium | reverse complement strand
CTCGGTTCGGTCTAATTTTCATTTTGTCGCAGCGTCGAATGCCGCATGTTCGCCATTGTTTTATTATTCACGGCTGTTGTCGCTTTCGCCGCGCCCGCTTCGCTCGCCGCGCAAACTCAGCCGTCTAAAAACGAACCGCGCTTGGTTGCGGTGAAACAAATCTGGGACGCGGGCCATCATAACGCCTTTACCGATCTGATTCGATACAAGGGAAGGTGGTATTGCACCTTTCGCGAGGGCGAGGCGCACGTGGGCGGCGACGGCACCATTCGGGTGCTCGAATCGCGCGATTGCCAGCAGTGGGCCTCGGCGGCGTTGCTGAGCGAAACGGGCGTGGACCTTCGAGACCCAAAGTTGTCCATCACGCCCGACAATCGCCTGATGCTCATGCTCGGCGGCTCGGTGTACGAGGGGCAGCGACTTTTGGAACGGCAGCCGCGCGTGGCCTTCTCGAAAAATGGCCGAAGCTGGACCACGCCGCAGCGCGTGCTTGAAAAGGGCGAATGGCTGTGGCGTGTCACCTGGCACAAGGGCCGCGCCTATGGAATCTCTTACAACACCTCGCCGCAGCCCGGAGCAAAGGAGCCTGATTGGACGGTGAAGCTGGTCGAGAGCGACGACGGCGTTTCGTTCCGCGTAGTGACGCGCCTGGCGATTCCCGGCAAGCCCAACGAGGCGACGGTGCGCTTTTTGAAGAACGGCGATGCCGTGGCGCTGGTGCGGCGCGAGGCGCCCGGGGCGCAGGCGTGGATAGGCACCAGCAAAGCGCCCTATACCGATTGGACATGGGCCGAGGCGGGAATGAAAATCGGCGGGCCCAATTTCCTGATACTCCGGGGTGACCGGATGATTGCCAGCGGACGCCAGTACAATCCCGCGCCGGTCAAGGCCAAGACGTTTGTGGGGGCGATGTCGCTGGAATCGGTGACGCCGGAGTTGATTCTGCCCAGCGGCGGCGATTGCAGTTACCCGGGAATGGTGTGGCACAAGGACACGCTCTGGCTGAGCTATTACTCCTCGCACGAGGGCCGGTCGAAGATTTACCTGGCGCAGGTCAAGCTGCCGAAAGGAAAATAAAACCGAGCCGGCGCCTAATCCCCCAAACCCAGGTTGCGGACGACCTGAGCGGTGGAGCGGGCCTTGTTGAGCGTGTAGAAGTGGAGTCCGGGCACGCCCGCGCGAAGCAGTTCTTCGCATTGCCGGGTGGCGTATTCGATGCCGAACTGGGCGCACGCCTCATCGTCTGCGGCATATTTTTCCAACTGTTCGAGCAGCGGCGGCGGGATTTTCGCCCCGCACATCGTAGTGAAGCGCTTGATTTGGGCGGCGCTCAGAATGGGAATGATGCCCGGGCAGATTGGCACCTCGACGCCCAGTTTGGTGACATAGTCCCGAAACTCGAAAAAATCGCGGTTATCGAAAAATAACTGGGTCAGGATGAATTCCGCCCCGGCGTCCACTTTGGTTTTAAGGCGTTGCCAGTCCACATGGCGGCCCTCCTTGCAGGCGATGTGGCCTTCGGGAAAGGCCGCTGCGCCGATGGAAAAGCCGCCGCGCTTGCGGATAAATTCGACCAGTTGGCAGGAATATTCGAAGCCGCCCTCGGTTTTCTGAAATTCCCCATTGCCCCCGGGTGGATCGCCGCGTAGCGCCAGAATGTTCTGGATGCCCCGGACGTTGGCCTCATCAAGCACCTGGGCGATCTGGTCAGCGGTGGAGTTGACGCAGGTCAGGTGCGACATGGCCGTGAGGTTGTGCTCGCGCTGGATGCGGTCCACGATGCCGAGTGTCTTGTCGCGGGTGCTGCCGCCGGCGCCGTAGGTGACCGAACAATAATCGGGCTTGAGCGCCATCAGCGCAGGAATGGTTTTTTCCAGGAGCGCCCGGTCGCCCTCGTCGGTTTTTGGCGGAAAAAACTCAAATGAAATCACCGGTTGGCCGGCTTGTTTCTTTTCCGCGTGAATGTCTCGGATGAACCGCATTACGTGAAAGAATACAGGAGTCCTTAACCGGGAGTCAGGAGAAAAATGGAAGGCGCGCTCACCGGGCAACCTCTGCCAGATGATAGCCAAATTCCGCCAGTGCCTCCCGCAGGGATTCCACGGGCAGCCCCACCACATTGGAAAACGAGCCGGAGATGCTGCGCACGATGTCGTCGCCGTGTTCCTGTATGGCGTAGGCGCCCGCCTTGTCGAGAGGGTTGATTTTGGCCAGGTAATGCTCGATGTCGTCGCGGGTCAACGACCGGAAAGTCACCCGGGTCACTTCGGCATACATCCGTTGGTGATGCGCCCGCAGGTGGGTCAGGCAGACGCCGGTGACGACATAATGAGTTTGGCCCTGCAATTCGGACAGCATGAGGCGGGCTTCATCTCGCGTGGCCGGCTTGCCGAAGCACTTGGCACCCAGCGCCACCACGGTGTCCACACCCAGAACCACCGCGTCGGGGTGCTTTTTGGAAACCACCCGCGCCTTACGATAGGCGTTCAACTGGCTCAACTCGCCGGCGGTCATCTGCTCATGCAACACTTCAGCCGCTTGGCTGGGAAGGACGTCAAAGTCCACCTCCAGTTGCCGTAGCAATTCCACGCGCCTGGGAGACGCCGAAGCCAAGATGAGTGAAGGCAAAGTCATACAATTGTTCAGAGGGCAAAACCTGATTGACTCCTATTTAATTGTGGCCGCAGTCTGGCCCGGCGTCAAACCGAGCGCAGTCTGGAACCGCCGGAGTTTCACTGCAAACCTCGCGTCTTCCAGCACAGGTGTGGCGCCGCTTGTCGGAATGTCCCGCTCCAGCTCCACCCAGGACTTGCAGCCGCCGTATTCCAGGCGCATGGGCAGTTCCACCGGCTGGGGCAGACGCCAAACGCGAACCGCCAGCGCATGAATGGCCCTGTCTTTCCCCCAGTCAAATCGCCCGGCAACCACCTCATCGCGCCAAATGTGCTGACCGCGCAATTGAAGGGCAGCATCCAAAGAGTCCAAGCGCCTCCAGTCGGCCACCTTGGCGAAAAATGAAAGGCGAAGCGTATCCGGTGGCGGAAAGGTGGGTGCCAGAAGGTCGAACCGGGTCTGGGCCGAGGCCAAGACCGATTCGCGCTGCTGGTGAAACAAGGTTGGGAACAGCAGAAACTCCGGGTGTTCAACCTGAAATCCGCCGCGCCCCTCGGCAATGCCGCCTTTACGGAAAATGACGATTTGGTCCCCGCCCCCCAAGGCATCCTCGATGATGGCCCATTCTTTAAAGGCAACGCGCATATTGGATTAATATAAGACCATCCCTTGCTCGTCGAGACTCACGGTTACGCAGTGTCGGGCACTGGATTAACGGTTTGACAATTTGGGTGGAACCGCGCTAGGCTGGAATTCGCTGGGCAACAGTCCAGTAGTGCCATTTTTTATGAAAACATTGAGCCAAACCAAGTTGCTGATGGGTGCCATCTTTGCGGTGGCCATGATGCTTGTTGTGAATTTGCAGGCAGCCACCAAGGAAGTAACCGCAAAAGTGCGAGCCATTCGCGGCACTGCCCAGGTCAGCCTCAACGGAACGGGCTGGGCTCCCCTCAAGGTCAATGACAATCTCAAGGCGGGTGCCGTCATCAAGACCGGGGCAGATTCCTCCGTGGATTTGTTTTTGAACAACTCCGTGGTGCGCGTCACTCCGGAAACCACGATCAGCTTTGACAAACTGCTGGTCACGGAAACCGGCAGCGAAACCGTCACCGAAACTCAGCTCAACCTGCGTTCGGGACGCATCATTGGCAATGTCAAGAAGCTGGCAGCCGCTTCCAAATACGAAATCAAGGTTCCCACCGGCGTGGTGGGCATCCGTGGCACGGACTATGACATCACGGTTGTTCCCATGGGCAACGGACACTTCAAGCTGACAGTCACCAGCCTAAGCGGCACATTGGTTGGTTCGGCCGTTAACATGCAGAAAGTGCTGGTGACAGCAGTGATCAACACCGGGGAAACGTGGTCTCCTGACGATGGCATGACCGTGCTGCCCCCCGAAGTCATAGCCGCCGCTCGCGAAGCTCTGCGTGAGTCCATGGAAACCGGCAAATCGGTGACGGTCACGGTGCCCGACACCGTAGAGTATTCAGAGCCGAACATCGGTGTGTCGCGCACCGAGTGATAGACATCTTTCTTTTCCAAATCCCGGAGTGACGAAAAGTTGCTCCGGGTTTTTTGTTGCCCTTAAGCTCGGACATCCAAAAAACCGCAGATTTTCAAGGGTGGGCGATGCGCCTGTTCTCTAATAACCCAGCGCGGCTGGAGGTAACGCTCAGGGAATTTTGTCAAAATCCAGATCAAGAATCTCGTACTGTTCCCAGTTGCGGTCGTCGAAATGCCACCATTCGGTGGAGATGCCTTTAAAACCATGTTTTTCCATGATCTGCCGCAGCAGGGTACGGTTGCGAATGGCCTCTTGGGGCAGGTTTTGGTAATTCCAATGTGCTTTTTCAGTGAAGTCGTCATAGGGGGTGGGCATGGCGAGTTCCTTGCCATTCTTGTCCACCAGCGTGAGGTCCACAGCGGCGCCCCGGTTGTGCTTCGAACCCTTGGCCGGATCGGCTATGTAACGGCTGTCGGGAACAATTTCCCATAATTTACGCTGTGCCGACAGCGGGCGGTAGCCGTCGAATAGTTTCAACCCCAGGCCTTGGGACTTTAATTCCTGCTGGACCATGGCCAGCTTGTCCGCTGTCTGCTTTCGCAGGTAACAGCGGGCCGAGGGGTAAATCTGTTTCCCGTGAAATTGTTGGTGGTGGCGTAACGAATGTCCAAAACCACACCGGGAATCCTTTTTTGGACATCCACCAAATCGGCGACCTTGATTTCGGCTGCGCGGCTTTCGCACAACAGCAGCAAAGCAAGAAGGGCAATCAGGAGGCGTTTCATGGCAGCATTGTTGCCATTGGCCTGCGGAAGAAAAGTAAAAGTTGCTCCCCATTCCGGACCTCAAAAGCCGAAACCTGCGTTGACGGAGCCAACAAACGGCGGAATGATTCCGGCGTGACTGCATTCAACCGCCTCATTTTCTTTGCACTCTGTGCCTGGTTGCTCACGCCCGTTGAGCTTCCAGCATCCCAGACCTTAATCAACGGCCCCATGGTGGGCCATGTCTCCGATAGCCAGGCGTGCGTCTGGGCAAAGGCGTCCGGGCGGGCGCGGCTGGCGGTAAAAATCAGTGACTCCCCCGAATTCAGTGATGCGCAGATGGTTGCCGGCCCCATGCTGGAAGCCGACACCGATTTTGCCGGCGCAGTCATCGTGGGCGGGCTTCGCCCGGCAACCCGGTATTATTACGCACTGCTGCTGGACGGCCGACCGGCGGCAGTTTCCCCGTATCCAGCCTTTGAGACGGCACCGGAAGCAGGCAAGCCTGCGCGCGTTCGGGTGGCGTTCGTTTCGTGCGCGGGGCAAGGGGCGCGGCAGGCTGGGGCGGGCTGGGGCGACATGGCTTCCGGGGCGAAATTTGATCTTCTGCTCATGCTTGGCGACAATCACTACGCCAATTTCACCGACCCCGAGGTGGTGCGCGCGGCTTACGGTGATCACCGCTCGGCGGCGGGGTTT
>CALJZV010000536.1 GCA_937983475.1 uncultured Verrucomicrobiales bacterium | reverse complement strand
TTATCCCTCGTCCACCGCCGCCAGCGCCTGCGCTTCGCGGGCGGCCTCCTCAAAGTCGGGCTTCAATCGCAGCGCCTCGCGGAATGCGCCCAATGCTTCGGCGTTGCGCTCCAGGCGGGCGAGCGCCAATCCCAAATTATAGTGCGCGGCCACCAGATCCGGGTTGAGCCGCAGGGCCTCGCGGTAGTGGCGCTCGGCCCGCAAAAACTGCTCCATCTTGAACAGCAGATTGCCCGCGTTGAAATGGGCCTCGATGTAGTCGGGTTTCAGTTCCAGCGCCGAACCGTATCGCCGCAGCGCCTCGTCGCGGTCCCCGGCAATCTCCAATGCCACTCCCAGGTTGTTGTGGGCCTCAAAGTAATCGGGCTTGTGCCGCAACGCCTCGCTGTAGTGCCGGATGGCGGCCTCAAGCTGGCCCTCGGTGTGGAAGACGTTGGCGAGGTTGTTGTGCGCCTTGGCCAGGTCGGGCTTCAATTGAATGGCCTTGAGCAGGCATTCGATGGCCTCCTCGTTGCGGCCCAACCGGGCCAGGACACCGGCAAGATTGCTGTAGCCTCGATGGTGCCGCGGGGCCATCGGGCCGGTGTCGCGGTAATGTTGCGCGGCCTCCTCCAGCCGCCCTTGATGCTCCAGCGCGACGCCCAGATCGTAATGCGCCTCCTCGTTGGGCCGGATGCGCAGGACTGAATAATACTGCTGCATGGCGTCCTCGGTGCGGCCTTGTTTCTTTAACTCCGCCGCCAACCCGTGGTGCGCGACCCAAGCCTTGGGATTTTTCCGCAGCGTATGGCGCCACAATGTTTCGCGGTCCTTGTAGGCGCGGGCCTGTTCCCACGTGAGCACTGCCAGCACCGCCAACGCGGACACGGCAATGCCGGAAGGCCAGCGCGAATTCCTGTTGAATTTGAACGACGCCCAGTGCGTCAGCGCACCCACCACCAGGGCGATCATTCCCAGCAATGGCAGATACTGCCAGTGATCGGCCACGCGCGAATAAAGGAAGTAATACATGTCGAAGAACCCGAGCACCGGCGCCAGCATCACCGCGAAATAGCCCAGCGCCATCAAGGCGTGCCGCCCGACGCTCTCCCGGCAACACCAAAAGACAACCAACATTCCCGCGAACAAAATGCCCGGCACCCAAACCATCACCGAAGCGGGGTTGATGTCCCATCGCGGATAAATCATGCTCAAATGAACCGGCGCCAGCGCCTTGTAAATGTAGAACCACAGCGCCCATCCCGCCCCGGCCAGCCGGCCCGCGAACGATTCAACCTGCACGACCTCGTCGCCGATGCTGCGGTTCATCTGGAACCACACCGTCACCAGGCCCAGCGCCAGCGACAGGACGAAAAACGGGACCGTCCTGAGCAGCGTTTGCCGGCCGATTTTCCCGGTTTGCCACCAGCGCAAACCCAAGAGCACCACCGGCAGCATCACGACGGAGGTTTTGCTCAGGAGCGCCAGCAAAAAGCCGCC
Organism: uncultured Verrucomicrobiales bacterium; assembly: GCA_937983475.1. GTDB lineage: Bacteria > Verrucomicrobiota > Verrucomicrobiia > Limisphaerales > JACDHS01 > CALJZV01. The sequence goes on along the minus strand of CALJZV010000536.1, from coordinate 9,966 downwards.
CAGCGCCAGCCAGTAAAAACGCCTTTGGCCCTCCTGCTCGAAGCGCAGCCAGGCCAGTAGCGTGAGGAGAAAAAACACCAGCGACAGCGTGTTCTTCCGCTCCGCGATCCACGCCACCGAGGCCACGCAGACCGGGTGCAGCGCGAACACCATCGCCGCCAGCCAGGCGCCCGGCACGGATAACCGCCTCAACACGCGCCAGAACAGCGCCGCGCCAAGGCCGTGCAGAAAAATATTGGCCACGTTGTAACCGGTGGGATTCGCCCCCCATAGCCGCCACTCTATCCAGAACGAGGTGAGCGTCACAGGAAAGTAATCATACGGCTTGGTGCTGAACCAGATGTCCTTCAGCCCCTCCTCGTCCTTTAACAGGGGGTTGTTGGTGACCATCAGGTTGTCATCCCAGATGAAATCGCTGTGAATTGCGGGTAAATATGCGCAAAAAGCCACGGCCATAATCAGAACCGCCGACAGCACGCTTCTGCGCCAGGCCTCATCTCCAATTCGGACTGCCGCAATGGTGCGCGCACCGGTCGAGGATTCTTGAGAGGGCATGGGAACATTGTAGCGGGGCCGATTGACCTCGCAACGGATTAAAGTTTTCGCTGTAGCCAGATGTCAATTAAACCTGAGGATATTTTTTGGAGGCAACCCTTGTCCAATGGCATTGCCGGTGCTACCATTGATGGCATGAAGCTGATGGTCACCTTTATGCAATAGCTGATCCCAAACCTCTGCTTCCTGCTGTTTGTCGCGGCAGAGTGCTTGCTAATATACGGGATCTTCAAATTCTTTGGGGCAATTTAATCCGGGGGGCAGGAGCCGAACCGGTCCTTGTTCTCAAATCTGCAAAAATGACGGCCTGTCAAAGGCCGCAGTGTTTTTCAGTGCTTTTATTTCCTTGGAAGATGATTGAGGGTGTACCAGAACTCTATCTGCCGCAAAGGTTTGCCCTCCGCGCTGACTATGTCAATCAACCTGAAGGCGGTAACGAATCCTCGCTTCAGGCCTTCCAGCTTCAGCCGCACGCTCCGTTGATCGGCTGAAACAGCCGCCTCTATCACCCGGATGCCGGTGGAACTGTTTTCCACCCCCTGATGGTCCCCCTGCGGCGAGCCGTAGTCTCCGTGGAATCTGTAGGCGCATTGAACAACGTCAAAATTGTCCGGCATACTGGCAGCGCTCTTCTCGACCGGTCCGCTAAACACCAACTCAAACCCGTCGGCCAACGCGCGAACTTCGCTGACTTCAAAGGGCGCTTTGCCTGTCCAACTTACCCGGTCGAGCGCATGCCGTTTGGGTCCCACCGCGCCGGCCCATTGCCCGCCCTTGCCGCCGCCGACGTATAAGTGTCCGTCCGGGCCGAACGCCAAACGGTTGACCCCGGACTGAAATCCCCTGGCAAACGGCCAGACCGCGCCCTGCCATTCCCCGCCGACCTTTTCCAAAAACACCCGCATAACGATGGCATTCTGAAAATCGCCCACCAGCATCTGCCCTTGGAATGGCCCGAACCGCTCATCCGCAATCACAGCAATGCCGCTGGCCGATTTGGAAAGCGAATAGGGAAACCAGACCGCAGGCGGATCGAAACGGGTCGGCTGGTCGAAGTTTTCCAAGGGGGCGGGCTGTGATGACGGATAGCCGTAAAACCGGCCCTGTTTCAGATGGTTCATCTTGCACGCGCCAATCCAGTGCCCCTGGTTGTCGGTCGCAAACAAATCCTCCTCAGGCCCGAAAAACCCAAAGCCATTGGGCGACCGCAGGCCGCTGCAAAATCCCTCCGAGCGCCGCCCGTCCGCGCTGATTTTCAGGCACCACCCCATGTAAGGCAGCTCCCAGACCGTGCCCGTTCCATTGATAAACACAAACCAGTCGCCGCCGCGATTTCTCGCCGGTCCCATGGTGAAGGCATGGTAGTGCCCATTGAATCCCCAGTCCGCGTTGATGTTCTCAAACAGGTCCGCCTCACCGTCGCCATCGGTGTCCAATAACCGCGTCAGTTCACATTTTTGAGTGATGTAAATCTGGTCCCTGAAAACCTTCAGGCCCATCGGCTCATTCAACCCGCGCGCAAACCGCCGGAACACAGTGCCTCGCCCCTCATCCTCCAAGTTGGATATAATGAACACGTCGCCAGTCCATGTGCAGACAGCCAGTTCGCCTGTGGACAGGAAATCCATGCCGGTGATGCGCAGGTCAAGGTCCTCTGGAATCGAAAGATGCTCAACGCGGAAGAAGTCGTCCCCTGATGTTTTATTTACAACCGTCGGAGAGACCCATTCTTTGGCGAGCCGGACTGGTTTATTTGTCTTATGGCGAAATAAACCGTCCAGGTCGGGCGCGGCCACAATTTCCCTTTGGAAGGTTTCCGCAACACGGCGGGCCTCCTCACTCGTCGCAAAAATCACAGAGGCCACTTCGAACGCGAGCGGCTCACGCCGAGCGGGAATTTTGACGTAAACGCGCGCCTCGTCCCCTTCGATGGGAATGCGCATCAACCCAGCTTCATTATCGTCGCGCTCCAGCCACAATTCCTGTTCGTAGGCGGTGGAAACAACACGCGGTTCCACCAAGACGCCGCCGCGAACAACGGTTACAAGGACATCGCCTTCGCGCTGCATCACCGCACCAAATGCGGGCTGGTTCGTCGCGAATTGACCCGGGTACGCCTGCGCCAAAAACCACAAATCGCGCTCGCACGGCCCCACTTCGACGCGGCGCACCACGAAGTCTTTTTCCCGCAGGACCGAGCGCGAAGGAGTTTCGTGGATGCGCACGGTGCCGCCGCGACTCAATTCCAACTCATAAATAAATGTAACGCGGCCTTCCCCGGTGCTCATGCCGATAAACCGAGCGCTCGCGGGCCGCTTGAGCTGGTCTGCCTTGGGAATGGCATCCACCGACCATGGAAACACCGGTGGGCTGCTCCACAAATCATCACCCTCGTAGTCGCAAATGAAGCGGTCGGACTGGCCGTGAAACGGAGGGCCGAAAAGGTTCAGCCCCGGGCCGCGCCAAACCGAGTGCGTGCGCAGCAGTTCGGAGTCAAAGGCCAAATGCAGGTTGGTTGCCAGCGGCACGACGATACTGCGGGTGGCCACGGCCATCGGCGCGCGCCGGAACAGTTGATTCTCGGGATCCCGGCGGGCCGCGGGCTTTTCCTCCCCGGCCCTTACCGCAACGCCCTCCAAGAGCAGCAGGGCAAACAGAGCCTGTGCCAGGGTAACGACGAAATAAAAGGATGTGCGGACGCGGGCCAATGTGCCGTTCATTCAACCAGCGGTGTGCGGCAAATGAAAGAGCGAAGGAGGCCCGTTGGCATTCAAGAAACCGAGCACTTGAATTCTTGACCCTGAGCGCGGGGTTTGTGTAGCGTTACGCCCAATGTCACGCAGCTTTCGATTTAGCGCCCGGTGGTTTGGCGAATATTTTTTTCGCCAAGCCTCCCTGCGCGTTGGGCTGTGTTAGAACACAATAACCAGAAAGCCAAACCGCAGGTCGCCACCTGCGGTTTTTTTTGTGACGACCTGCGCCAAACAAAAGAAAAACTATGATAGTCGTACTGAAGCCGAATATTACGAAGAAAGACGAGAACGCCGTGCTCAAGGAAATCAAGAAGCTCGGCTACAAACCCCACATGATGCGCGGCGTTGAACGCACGGTCATCGGCTGCATCGGCGACGAGCGCACCCACCAGACGCTCGAGGTACTCGTGACCTGGCCGCAGGTCGAAAAGGTCATGCCGGTTCAGAAGCGCTTTAAACTCGTCAGCCGCGAGGCCCACAAGGCCAACTCCACCATCAATGTCCGCGGCACCGTCATCGGCGGACGCAAATTTCAGGTCATGGCCGGCCCCTGCTCCGTCGAGGACGAGCGCCAACTCCTGACCACCGCCCACGCGGTCAAAAAGGCCGGCGCCACCATCCTTCGCGGCGGCGCCTTCAAGCCCCGCACCTCGCCCTACGAGTTCCAGGGGTTGGGTGAAAAGGGCCTCAAGCTTTTGGCCAAGGCCCGCAAGGAAACCGGTTTGGGCATTATCACCGAGCTATTGTCCGAGCAGCACGCCGAACTGGTGGCCGAATACACCGACATCATCCAGATCGGCGCCCGCAACGCGCAAAACTTTCAATTGCTCATCGCCGCCGCCAAAACCGGCAAGCCAGTCCTGCTTAAGCGCGGGTTGTCCATGAAGATCGAGGAATGGCTGCTGGCCGGAGAATACGTGCTGTCCAATGCCAACCCCAACCTGATGTTCTGCGAGCGCGGCATCCGCACGTTCGAGACCTACACCCGCAACACGCTGGATTTGTCCACCGTGCCGATCATCAAGAAGGAATCGCACTGCCCGATTGTCATTGATCCCAGCCAGGGCGCGGGCCGCTCGGATCTGGTCACGGCGATGTGCAAAGGCGCAGTGGCCATGGGCGCGGACGCCCTGCTGATCGAGGTGCACCCCAATCCCTCGGAAGCCTGGAGCGATGGCGCCCAGCAGGTGACGCTCGACGGCTTTGCCCAGCTCATGGAGGAATTGAAACCCTTCATTGCCGCCGCTGGACGCGAATAACTTCGCCCAAATTCATTCAATCAAGTTGGCCGGGATGACCCTCAAGGCATTCCGGCCAACGCATTTTGGGGTCTAAACACTTCGATTACCGATGTGGCATTCCGATTGCACATTGGCAAATCCCTGAAACCAATCGCCTTGGTTTGCCTGAAACGCCATTCAGCGGTTTATTCCCCTCGCCCCCATTGCTCCAAACTCAAGGCGGTTTAATTTTATTTTAAAAGCCGGGCATGATCTTGCGCGGCCCAAAAGGAGGTCACGATGAGAGAAACCATTGTTACAGGAGCACAACACGCGTGGGCGCAAACGATCGCCTTTTTGCCCGCCTTGGGACTATTTCTGGTCATCCTGGTCGCGGGATACTTTGTTTCCAAATGGATTGCCAAGCTGGTGGACAAAGTGCTGGAGAGCGTTGGCTTCGACCGGTTGGTCGAGCGCGGCGGCATCAAGCGGGCGCTGGAAAAAACCAAATACGACGCCAGCGACATCCTCAGCAAGCTGGTGTTTTACACACTGTTCCTGCTGGTGTTGCAACTGGCCTTCGGCGTGTTCGGCCCCAACCCGGTCAGTGAAATTCTGACGCGCGTCATCGCCTTCCTGCCGGCGCTGTTCGTCTCCCTGTTAATTGTCATTGTGGCTGCGGCAGTGGCCAAGGGCGTCAAGGACATCCTACAGGCAGTCCTTGCCGGGCTGAGCTACGGCAAGACATTGGCCAACATCGCCAGCGCCGCTGTGCTGATCGTTGGAGTGTTCGCCGCCATCAGCCATCTGGAAATCGCCCCCGCCATCGTCAATGGCTTGTTTTATGCCGCTCTGGCAATCGTCGCCGGATCGGCCATCGTGGCCATCGGCGGCGGCGGCATCGAGCCAATGCGCCATCAGTGGGAGAAGGCGATGGGTCGAATCGAGGAGGAAGCTCCTCGTTTGAAGGAAGCCGCCGAGGGCGGTGCAGAACGCGCCAAGGCGCAGGCGCAAGCGATGAAGGACAAAACGCAGGCTGAAATCCAGAACACGCAAGCCGAGCAGGAGGCCGCGCGCAGCAATCCTCAGCGCTACCAGCCAACGGAACGCAGCCGGCCCGAGTAATTCTCAGACTCCAAGAAGGCCCCGGCGCGCTTTCAACGCATCAACGCGCCGGGGTGGAGAGTTTCGATCTGCTCACGAAGTTCCGGCCTCAAGCGCACCGCTTCGCGCAAATGTTCCCGGGCCTCATTGCGCCGTCCGACATCCACCAACAGCAGCCCCAAACGAAAATGCGCCTCGGGATGGTGTGAATTTCGAGCCAGGGTTTGCAGAAAATAAAACTCTGCTTCCTGGGCTTTTTGCGCGTCCAGCGCGATGCATCCGAGGTTGTAATACGCCGGTGCAAAGGACGAATTCATCTCGATCACCTGCTTGAACTTTTCCGTGGCCTCCTCGTTGCGCCCCAAATTCCGAAAGGCCAGGCCCAGATTGTTGCGCGCCTCAACGTGGCTCGGTTGGGACTGCAACGCGATTTCGTAATGAGGTACGGCCTCGGCAAACTTCCCCTGCTGCAAGTACACGTTGCCCAGGTTGTGATTGGCCTGGGCATGGCGCGGCTTCAGGCGAACAGCTTCCTTCAACGCGGACTCCGCCTCGTCAAAGCGCTTCAGGAACGTCAACGCCAGGCCGTAATTGCTGAAGGGATCCGGATTGTCGGGATTGATATTCATCGCCGCGCGGAAATGCTCCAGTGCTTCCTCGAGCTTCCCTTGTTTGCCGAGTGTCACTCCCAGGTTGCTCCGCGCCATCGAGTTGTTGGGCTTGATCCTTAACGCTTCCTTGTAATGAAAAATGGCCTCATCCAGCCTCCCCTGCTCCTCCACCGCCACACCCAGGTTGATGTGCGCGATGTTGTTGCCCTCGGTCACCTCCAGCGCATGACAAAACAGCGCCTCGCTGTTTTTCCAGTGCGGCAACTGCACAAAGGCGGCAACGAAATAACCGCCCAGCACGCCCGCGGGAATCAGCCGTTCCAGCCACACGCGCTGCGGCAGGCGAGAAAGCAGCTCACTTCCTCCCCACACTGCCAGGACAAACACGCCAATCAGCGGCGCATAGGCAAACCGGTCGGCCATCGCCTGGTCGTTCACCTGGATCAGGCCAATGAACGGAACCAAAGTTCCCACAAACCAGTACCAGCCGGTGAAAACATAAGGCCGCTTGCGCACCCACCGGAAGGCCAGGACCGACATGCCGCCGACAAACACCACCGACCACAGCACAAACCAACCCGGCCACGCCTCGGGCATCGGGTAATACACCGCAAGGTCATTGGGCCAGAGCGCCTTTTTCACGTAACGCCAGTAGGACACGAACGAGTTGGCGATTCTCCCGCCGAGGGTCAGATGCTCCACCGGCATGACCAGGTCGAGCTTTCGATGGGCCAGCACCGCGATGGCGCTGGACGCCGCCGACAACGCCAAAAGCGGCAGTTTTTCCGCAGCCAGCCAGAGCAGTTTCTTCCCGTCAAAGGAGGGTTTTATTTTCTCTGAACTCAACACTTCCGTCTCAGCACTCATCACTCTTCTCAGCGGCCAGACATCCAGCAGCAGAAGCAGGCAGGGCAACGTCACCCAGGCGGGCTTGCACAACAGGCTTAACGCGAAGCAGAAGAACGTCAGCGCGTACCAGCCCAGATCGAGTTTTGAGTTTTGAATTTTAAGCCGGGCATAGCGGGTGTAAACCGCCAGCGTCAGCAGCCCGAAAAAGGTGCTGAGAAGGTTCTTCCGCTCGGCGATCCAGACCACCGTGTCCGCCTGGAGCGGATGCCAGGCAAACAGCGCCGCAACCATCGCGCTGCGCCAGAACGCGCCGGTCATGCTGCGCAGCACCAGGAACAACAGCACCACGTTGGCGATGTGCCAGAAAACGCTCACCAGATGATGCGCCCCGGCCTTCAACCCGAACCACTCGACATCGAGCATGTGTGACACCCAGGTCAGCGGATGCCAGTAGGTGCCCTCGCCGGTCAGTTGCCCGAACGCCCAGGCCAGATTCTCCTGCGTCAACCCGGCCTGCACGCGGGCATTGTGGGTGACATACAGCGGGTCGTCGTAATTGACGAAATCAAAGGTGCGCACCTGGAAGAACAGCGCGGCGGTCAGCGCAATCAGAAGCAAACAAGCAAAAGCAGCGGTTGCTTGCGTTTTTCTAAAAGGTGACATGGCTCTATTTTCGTCTGAAGACACCGGCTCATGTCAAATTAAACGACAATCCGAAGTGTGAAACCATTTCGGCTTGATTGGTTAAAAAAGCAGCGTAAACAGAGCCGGTGCAATCCAAATCAGGAGCCCCGCTGTTCTGGTTGATGATTTTGTCTTTAATCATCGGACGAGATGGTTCACTTGCTTTTCCCGGAGACGAAAACTGGGAGGACCGATTCATTTATTCCGGCGCATCTGGAATGGTTACATCCATTGTCATTAACAACGACGATGTTTATGTAGCCGGAGATTTTATCTCAGCCGGAGGCAGCCCCACGGGAGCGCTTGCAAAATGGAATGGTGCCTTCTGGGCTGGTTTAAACACGGGCATCACAAATTCCTCAGACACGATCAATGCCCTTTTAAATTTTGAAAACTCACTGATTGCAGGCGGCAGGTTTACTCGGATGGGCGGAGTTAACATCACCAACGTGGCTCGATGGAACGGGGCCAACTGGCTTCCCATCGGCACCGGACTCAGAACTCAATCTGGCGAAGTTCGCGCGCTTGCCTCCATCGGCAACCGATTGTTTGTCGGCGGCAGCTCGTTAAATGTTAACGGCATCCTGACCGGTCTCGCTGTGTGGGACGGAACAAATTGGATGGCGATTGCTACAAACAACATCTCGGTTCGAGCCTTGGCTTCTGACGGGACAAGGCTTTTTGCCGGAGGCAAATTCAATTCCGTCAACGGCGTCTCGGCGACCAATATTGCGGTCTGGGACAACGCCACTTGGAGCGCACTTGGTGATGGGCTTCCCGGAAGCGGAATTCGAGGCGTATCTGACATTGCAATCAATGGCGCCGATATTTTTGCTGGCGGTGATTGTGTTCCCTCCACCGGAAATTCCCCAAGTTATATCGGCAAGTGGGATGGAAGCGGATGGTCAGCCTTGGATTCAGGTGTAAACGGGGAAGTCCGCGTCCTCTTGGTTTCAGACAATGAATTACTGCTGGGGGGCGCATTTTCCACAGCCGGAGGAACGACCGCGAACCGTGTTGCCAAATGGACTGGAAGCCACTTTGAGCCCCTGCCGGGATGGGTGGACGGCCCCTTGGTGGCAGGCCTGACGGCATCCGGTAACAAGCTCTTTGCAGGGGGTGCCATTGACTATGTTGACGGAGAACCTGTCAGCAACATCGCCCAACTGAGCGGTGCCCAATGGAGTGGCATCGGAGGCGGAGTCAGCAGCGGTTCCATTTCAACTTTTGCATTGAACGGAACCAACCTGCTGGCCGCAGGGTCGTTTCGCACCCTGCATGGGACAAAACTTGAAGGATTGGGGCGCTGGAATGGAAACAACTGGTCATCAGTTGCTCCCATCGGAAACAACACTGACCTGCGGGCACTCGCAACGACCAACAACATCGTTTACGCAGCAGGACTATTCACAACGATCAACGGGGTTCCAGCTACCAACATTGCGCGATGGGATGGGATTTCCTGGGCTGGGCTTGGCGCAGGCATACCAGCCTCGTTTGGGGGAGCCGCAGCCTTGGCAATCAGGGGCAGCGAGGTTTATGCCGGGGGCGAATTTGATCCTGCGTTGACTTCTAAATATCTGGCCAGCTGGATTGGAAGTTTTTGGACAGCGGTTGGTTCACCAAACGGAAACCCAAACAATCGAGTGAACGCGCTCCATGTCAGCAGCACAAATCTGTATGTCGGAGGGGACTTTACCGGAATAACAGGCACTACCCAGATTCCAAATCCAATGCCCAACCGCATAGCCCGTTGGGACGGAACGAACTGGTTTGCCTTGGGCAGTGGAATCACAAGCCCCGCATTCGCATCCGTTGGGGCCATTGCCACGCTTGGCTCGGACGTTTATGTGGGTGGAAATTTCACCCACGCAGGAGGGTTGGCGGCAACCAACATCGCACGCTGGAATGGTTCAACCTGGAGTGCGTTGGGCAGCGGCCTAAATGGTCCGGTAACATCCATTGTCATTCACCGAAGTGAACTTTATGTCACCGGGCGGTTTACGACTGCAGGCGGAATCCAATCACCTTATGTCGCCAAATGGGATGGAACCAATTGGTATTCCTTGGGGTCCGGCCTTGGCGGACTGGGAACTCCTTGGGTCAACACGATCGCCGCCTTCAATGATCAAATTTTCGTAGGTGGCAACTTCCTTGCCAGGCTTTCGGTCAGACGGGGCCGGAGATGCT
>CALJZV010000535.1 GCA_937983475.1 uncultured Verrucomicrobiales bacterium | reverse complement strand
ACGCCGGTTTCGACAAAATAACTGCGGGCAGTTTTGGATTTGAGTAGGGTCAACCCTTCGAAATGCAAATCGCCATAGCGATAAAGCACACCCGGATCGAGGCGGAAATGAACGCGCGTGGCGCGCAACGGGCGCTCCAGCGGCTCCTCGATGCGTCGTCGCCAGGTGCGTTTCATTTCCTCGCCGCTTTCCAGTGTGATGACGGATTCCACGACGGGCTTGAGATAGCCGTCCTGCTGAAGCTGGGATAAAAGGATGAGGGCGGAATCCTCAATGAAATTGGCGTCGAAGAATTCGCGCTCTTTCCAGTCCAGGTCAAGTGAGGTGAGCAAGCGCTTGAGAGCGAAGTTGCCAGCCAGGCCGTAACCGGAGATTTTCAGTTCGGCCTTGGGCTTGTCCTTCGCCTCAGCCGCCGCCAACCCAATGGCAAGCGCCGCCGCCACAACCATGAGCCAAATAAACCGCGCTCCGGCCAGGCTTTGGCCAATCCACCCCTTGGTTTGCGTCAAATAAAAGCGCGTTCCCATCATCGCGAATATACCCTCCATTTGATCCCGGCGTTAAGCGCCCCGAACTGATCGTACTCTCCGATAATGGACCAGTCGTCGTTCAGCTTGTACTCCAGGGCGTAGGATTCGCGCCCGCCGGCGGAGATTTCCTCGCCCGTGGTGATGGTCAGGCGCTCGGCGCCGGCCTCGCCGGTCCATTGAGAAAGAAGGTTTTTGCCCACAAACAGGGCCAGCTTGCTCGCGCGTTTCTCCGGCGAAAAGCCAAATCCGCGCCGGGGCAGTTCGCCCGCGGTCAGCATCAACAAAATTTGCTCACTGGTCAGCGAAGGCGTGGAGGAAAATTCCATCAACGGCTCCTGGGCCTTGCCGGAAAGCGTCATGCGGATGTCGTAGCCGAACGTGCGCGATTCGGCAGTGACAAACAGGCCCGGATGATACGGGTCGTCACTGGTCAGCGAAATGATGCCCTGCCGCACCTCCAGGTTTGAAAAGGGAAACTGCACCAGGCCGGAATCAATGGTCGCCTCGCCCAGCGCCACCGGCTCGTCCAGCGTGCCGCGCAGCCGGAACCCCGCGCTGACCACACCGCGGAACAAGGGCGTCCGCCCGCGCATAAATGCCTTTCCGATCAGCCGCACCTGTAGCGCCCACCGGTTGAACGGCTCGTGAGGAAAGCTGAAATAGGGAGGACGACGGCTTGGCTTGGCGACTTTGCCCGGCAGCAGTTGTTTCAGGTCGCCCAGGAAATAACTGTCGCGCAGTCGCACCTCGCCGGAAATCACGGGTGTGTCGTTGGTCGCATTGGAGAGCACCAAATCGAGGTCGCCGCGCAGGATCAACTCGGGCTTGCGCGTCAATGGCAGATTGTCGCCGAGCAGGCGGACATCCAGCAACGGCAAGCCTTGGCGTTTCTGCGAAAAATCCACAACCCCCTCAAACCGCACCGGCTGGCCGCCCAGTTCCCCGCGCATCTGCTCGAACACAATCCGCTGGCCCGACAATCGCAGTGTGGCCTCGATGTCGCGCAACGGACTGGCAGCCTCAAAGGGACGGGTGGCGGCGCCGCGCACAAGAATGGTTCCGTCGAAATTGAGGCCCGGCGACATCGTTGCCGCCACCTCCACAGTGCCCTGGGGCGCGAGCAATTCGGGCATCAGCCGTGCAAATGGCGCCAGTTGCGCGTCCTTCAAGGCTATTTGGCCCCGGGCCCGTTTCCAATGGAACCACTCCGGCCAGCGCTTTGAGGAATCAAACTGAACCGGCATTTCGCCGGTTGCCTCCACCGGCTGTTTTTCCAAAAGCAGTTTCAGCGAGGCCAGTTGCAGCTTGTCGCGGTCGAGGTGAATTGCCGCTTCGAGTTGCTCCGCCACTGGCATTTTGTATGTACTTTTTTCCGGCTGCCAGCGCACACGGGCGGCTGTTGCGGCAAGTTGCCCCGCGGGTTTTTCAAAGGTGCCATCGACGGTCAACTGGATCCTGGGTCCAGACAGTTCAAGCCGTGTTTCCGAGGCGATCCAGTTCCAAAAGGCCTCGTTGGGCTCGGTTTCAAAAAAAGCCTCCAGCGGCTCGGTGCCGTCCAGTTCAAAACGGCGCTCGGCGCGCGCCGGCAACAAGCGCACCGGGAATTTGCCGCGTCCTTTGACCAGCGGCCCCTTGTCGCCAGCGAGCTTAATTTCCTCAACAGTCACGCCAGTTTCATCGGCGTCAGCCTGAACTTGAAACTCGACAGGCAAATTGGGCCTGGGAACGAATCCGCCTTGCGCGACAGTTGAAAAGCGCAGCGGACCGTTGCGCCAGGAACCGGAAAGCTCGAGCGTGTCGAGCCGGACATTGCGAACGGGCTTTTGCAGGAAGTCATTAAGCCACGCTGTGTTGATGTGCGCCGCGTGGATGGAAAATTTTCCCGACCGCGGCCAGGCGAGGTTCACTGATCCCTCCAACCGGCTGCGGCCATTTTGAAACACGGCGTCCTCCACTTGAACGCGCCAGCGCTGTTTCCGGGCTGTAGCCGCGCCTTTTATTTTCTCAAAAGATATGAAACCGGCCTTTTCCAGTGACAGCAGCACGTTATTGGTTTTTTCCAGGATGCCTTGATCAAGGCGCAACTGAACCGCCTGGTTTTCGGTCAATCCACCCGCGCCCTTCAATGACAGGCGCGATTTTCCGGCGGTAAAATGCGCGGAGAATTGTTCCAAGGACTTGTCCTGCCCGCGCCAGGACACGACGGCCTTAAGCGGCGCGAGATTGGTCAACAAAAGCCGGTCCACAGTGGCCTTGCCCGAGTGCGAAAGGTTGGTCAGCGGGCCGCTCGCTGATAACTCAGCCGTCAATCCGTGCGCTTCGATTTTATTTTGCCGAAGATTTCCGGAGAATTGAACATGACTGTCCTCGATGATTTTTTTCTCCAGATCCAAATTCGCTTTGCCCTGTGCCTGGCCGCCGTCGGCCAGATGGACGGTCGCTTGACTCAGCTCGATCCGCGGCCAGTCCAGTTCTCCCGACGTGCTGACTCGGTCGAATCCCACCTCGTAGGCGACGCCGCGAACGCCGGTAAGATCAAACCGAACCCGGGGATATTTATTGGCGGTTTGTGAAAAATGAACCGCGCCGGTCACCAGGCCGGTGACCGGGATCAACGATTGCTGCGCCAGGTCTATCGCCACGGACGCGCTGGCCTCAGGCACCAGCAATTCACCGGTGAAGGTGATTTCCGTGCCCGGTGAAATGTGCAGGGCCAGGCCCGGGGAGACCAAGCGCGCCTCGTCCAGTCGAATGCGGTTGGTGTTGCCATGCGCAAGCAGTGAGGCATCCAGCGGCGGCAAGTTGGTGTTGGCCAAGGGCAGCGCGCTGGCGATGCCGCGCACCGTGAACTGATTGGATGCCCATTGGGCCGCCAGAGACACAAGCGGGTCCCGATATTCCCTCAATGAAATAAGTTCGGCGGGAATTTGCCAGTCGGCGGCCGTGAAGGAGGCCTGCTGCGGCCAAAGGTCCTCGCGGCCAAACTGAGCGCTCAGCAACGCGGTATTTGTGCGCCACTCAACGGTTCCGGCCAGCTCAAAAGCGTCTTCCGTACGGTGCGTTTCGAAATCGGCTGATACGCCGGAAGGGGCAAGCGAAACGCGCAACCGACCCTCGCGTTTATTTTTGAACGCGGCGGTCAAGGCAGCATTGTGATGTTCATGGGTTGCCGACATTACTTCAGCGCGAAGAACGCCATTGGAAATCGTGGCTTGCGGCACAAGGAACATTTCTCCGCGGACCTTGATTTCGCCTTGGTTCAACCTCGCATTAGGAAGCCATCGCTCAAGATGTTGAAACGCCTTTTCCGTTTGGGCGATGGCGGTGTAAACCGGTTTTTTTTGATCGGCGGTGCCTTTGGAAATTTCCACCCGCCAATTCGTGATGTTTGCATAGGGCTCCTTCGCGCCAGTGGCCATTGCCCACAGCCAGGCGGTGGGCTGGAGCAACGTGGCTCTTTCGGCGGCAAATTGGGTCCGTTTTTTTTCATAGGCCACGTCATGAACCACCAACTGGCTGTAACCCAAGCGTTCGTAACGGTCGAATTGAACCTGAAAGGACCCAGCCACCGGCCGCAGCACCCACGGGAACCACAGCGGCAGCGCCGCCATCAGCAGCGCCGCTCCAAGAGCCAAGCCCACCACCGCGCGGCGAAATTTTCGCATGCGTCCGGAATTCTTCACTAGTTTATCTTAACCCATCCATAAAACGGGAGACATGGGTAAATCCACCGGTTGAAGAGAGGGAACTCGGTGCCGACGCATCTTTGGGATAAATAAAAACTCGAAATATCGCGTCGAAAAACCGAGATTAATTCACTCATGCGGTTGATCGAGCGCACAATCCAGGTTCAGTTCCGCCATCAGGTTCATTTTACCGACGGCGTGTTTGACGCGGAGAACTCGTTGCTGCGCGATGTGCTTTGCGGCGACAGGAAAGGTTCTGCCTCCAAGGCGCTGGTGGTGGTGGATGAAACCCTTGCCGCCGCCCAGCCGGCGTTAATTTCCCGGATCGAAGCGTATTTTAAGCGGCACAACGCGCTGACTCTGGTCTGCGCGCCGCTGGTGATTGAGGGCGGCGAGCGCGCGAAGAATTCCTATTTTCACGTCAGCGAAATTCATTCGCTGGTCGAGAAGCACCATGTGGACCGCCACTCCTACATTATCGCCGTCGGTGGAGGCGCGTTGCTGGATGTCGTGGGGTTGGCCGCGGCCACCGCGCATCGCGGCGTGCGGCATGTGCGGATTCCGACGACGACCCTCAGCCAGGACGACTCCGGCGTGGGCGTCAAAAACGGCATCAACGCCTTTGGAAAAAAGAATTTCATCGGCACCTTTGCTCCGCCATTTGCCGTCATCAACGATTTCAAACTGCTCGAATCCCTTCCGCCGCGCGACAAGCGCGCGGGATACATTGAGGCGGTGAAGGTCGCATTGGTTCGTGACCGGTTGTTCTTTGAGCAAATTGAAAAAGACGCCGAGCAACTCGCGAAGTTTGATCCAGCGGCCATGCGCCGGTTGATTTATCGCTCGGCCGAGTTGCATGTGGATCACATCGCCACATCGGGAGACCCCTTCGAGTTTGGATCGGCCCGGCCTTTGGATTTCGGGCACTGGGCCGCTCACAAGCTGGAGCAGATTTCCGACTATAAGATTCGGCACGGGGAAGCGGTGGCGATCGGCATCGCGCTGGATGTCATTTATTCCCGGCGCATCGGGCTGCTGTCCGCGCAGGCCGCCGAGCGGGTGTTGCGCCTGCTTGAGCGCCTCGGTTTTGAATTGTTTGCCAATGAGTTACTGAACATTGACGCTGGCGGTCACCTGCTGCTGCTCCGGGGACTGGAGGAATTCCGGGAACATCTGGGGGGCGAATTGACGATCACGTTGCTGGAAGACCTGGGGCGCGGTGTTGAAGTGCATACCGTCCATTTGCCCAAGGTGGTGGAGGCTATCTACGAGTTGCAACAGCGACAGGCGACGGGCCATTCCTCTGTGGCATTCCTAAACCGGTAGGGTGTTTTTGAACAACAAAGGGACAAAGGCGCAAAAAGACGGAAAACATTTAAAATTGCTTCGCCGCTGGTGACACATGCGAAATGGCGAAAGCTAGGAATCCTTCCCGTTTCACTCCCTTGCCTTTGTGACTTTGTTGTTCAAAACAAAAAACCCCTCCCGGTTTTCCCGAGAGGGGTTCTTTAATTGGTTCTAAGCTAAATTAGAACTTGTAAACGAGGTTCGCGGCAACGAGGTAGTCGTTGCGCTTGGCGTTCCAAGGACGAACCGCGCTGCCGGAGGCATCGTGGTCCCAGCGAACTTCAAGACGGCTCAACACGTTTTCCCACAGGTCGTACTGAATCGTGCCGGTGACGGCGATGACTTCAGGCTTGACCGCAGTGGTGCCAGGGATCGCACCGCCGTTGGCGTATTCGCCACGGAGATGGAAACCGAGCTTGTCATAGGTGTAGGAGCCATAGAGAGCCACAGCGTAGGTGTCGGACGTGGCAAACGCGGGATTGTTCAAGAAATCCCACGAAGCGCCGAATCGGAGGCCTTCCACCGGAGTGGCAATCGTGGCACCCACGTAGTAGCTGGTCTGGTCGCCGACCGGAGCCGGTGAACCAAAGCCGTCAACAATGCCGGCATACAGAGCCGAACCCGCCAGAGCACCCCAGCTATCGGGAGCAGTCAGGGCGATGGAGCCCAACAGCGCCTTCTGGGTTTCCGCGCGAGGCGAACGGGCATTGATGATGCCGTTGTTCAGGACGTTAGCCACACCGGCGTTGACGGTCAGAGCGTCAATGACCTGGTAGGTGGCCAAGAGACCTTCATGCTGTAGCGGCTGAATGGTATAGCCGTAGGAGCGGGTGAAGTTCGGGTTCTTGTAGCTGTCGGTCGATTCATAGCCGACGATCGTGTCAAAACGACCGAGCTTGAAATCCAAACCGTTGCCCACCGGAACGCGCATGGCGACATACGCCTGGCGGATTGCCTGGCCGGTCGTCACCACGCCGCCATCGGGCCCGAGCAGAAAGTCCACCTTGTAACCGGCAGACCATTCGCCTTCTTCGAGGGGCTTGTCGAGCGTGATGCTCACAGCGTTGAGGTTGAAGCCGTCACGCTTGCCGCCAGCGAACGAAAACCCAGGGGCGGTTGTGCCCGTGCCGGGATTCCATTGAGCCGACGTATCCACATAACCACTGATGGTGGTGGATGAAAGAGCCGTCAACAACGGGGTTGCGGCTTCTTCCGCTTTAGCAACTGACGCAAGGCTAACGAGGCCAACGGCCGCCAAGCCAAGAGTCCATTTATTCATATTCATTACAGTTCCTCCTGCGATGTATTGTTGTTTCACTACGTTTTTATGCGTTTCTCATGGGGCAAAATACAGTTTGCCCGCGCACCAAAACGGTGCATTGCGGCGGACAATAGGCAAAAGAGTTTTATTTGACAACAAGTTTTTTTGGCCATTTTAAAGGGATTTTATAAGCCTTTGCCGCTTCCGGCCCCGCCAGCGAAGGTTTTTTGCTTGCTCGTCCGTTCCCGGCTCAAGCGAGCGAAGGCTTTTGTTGTCATAGTCTTTTTACCTGTAAGGCTCAAACTCCAGAATTCCAGAACAGGCATTCCCTTGTGTTAGCCTCGGGCAAAGCTGCCTTGACGAGGGGCCATCCCGGGTATCCCGGTGGTCGCGAGCTATTTCCAGCCGACGGAGAGTTTTCTAAACCCAGGCAAGCGAGAAGGATGCGAGGCGCTGGTCAGGCGCCATAGGTAAAATAAAAGAGCCGGCAGCATGACCGTGTCGGCAACGCGTGAAACCGCATGCCACGTCCTGAAGTCCGCAGCCGCCTCGGCCCGCTGCTCAGCAGAGGGAGCCCGGTATTTGGCCAAATAGAGCTGCTGCAATTTGGGCTGTAGCCAAAATCCCCCGGCCAATCCCAGCCCGAACAGGATCGCAAGCACGGAGGCTGTGATGCGCTCGCCAGCCCGGTTGGTGTACAGGCGCTCGGCCCATAAATGGAGCAGGGCCACCGCCGCGCAAATGTGCTGAAACCAGAAATAACGCTCAATGATGACCTGAGCGGCGGCGCCATTATAGGGCGGGGGCAGCACGGCCTTCATCGGCCCGGTGAAAAAGCCTGGCAGCATCACCAGCGAACAAACCACCGACCCGCCGAACCAAATGGCCGCGTTGACGACGCCGATGAATCGAAGAAAACCCATCACGCGTTTCAGGCTACGCAAAGCCGATGGATTAACAAGTCTCGAAGGGCCGACCGCACTGGACTTTTATTTCCTTTTCAGTCTGGCGAGCACAGCTTCGATGCTCAGTTGGGCCCAACCAACCTCCAGCCCGGCGCCACCGCCTTGCCTTGGCGTAGCAGCAGTGAGCGCAGGAATTCCTGGTTGTTCATCAGCCAGACCGCCACCCGTCCATCGTTGTGCTGCCACACCAAATCCAGCCGTCCGTCCAGATTCATGTCCGACAGCGCGGCCATGCGCCAACCCGGGGCCACTCGCAGCCCGTCCCGAAGGAGCGTGGAGTTGATAAATTCCGTTCCAATCATCCGCCAGACTGCAAGACGGCCATCGGTATGTTGCCAGACAATATCCACCTGGGCGTCACCGTCGAAGTCACCCACTCCCCGGACAAGCCAGCCTGGGGCAGCCTTCCGCCCGTCGCGCAGCAGTTTGGATGAATCAAAAACCGTTTTGGGCGCCCCCGACCCAAGTTCCCTTTTCAGGAACCAAACCGCGAGCCTTCCATCATTGTGCTGCCAAAGGATGTCCGCGTGTTCGTCCTGATTGAAATCGGCCAGGCCGACCACCTGCCAGCCCGGTGCCACGGGAAGTCCGTCCCTGAGCAGCGCGGACCTGACCAAGCGGGTGCGGTCCATATACCAAATCGCCTGCCTGCCGTCGTTGTGTTGCCAGAGAATGTCCGACTGGCCGTCGCCATCAAAATCATAAAAGCCGACAATTTTCCAACCGGGCGCCGTCGGCTTACCATCGCGGAACAGCGACGAGGAAACCTGGTTGGTGCCGTTCATGTGCCACGCGGCAATCACCCCGTTGGTGTGCTGCCAGACGAGGTCACCCAGTCCGTCGTTGTTGAAGTCAGGCTTGGACGGCCCAAGGACAAACGTGCCGCTAATAAGATCCTGATCCGGTTCACTGACGGTGAACAGGCCGGAGGAAGGGGTTATGAAATTCAACAGCACCTCGGTCTCGTTGATGAAAATCAGGCCCGTGGCGGCCGCCGAGCGAATATAAGCGTAGTTTCCCGCCTCCGGATCGATATTTCCCCGAATCGGAATGATCCGGTAGGTGCTGCCCGCGCCACTGGCGACAAACAACAAGGCGGCGTTGGTGGAAGGATCGCCCCCTTCGTCCAATGTTAATGAAATCGTCTTGCCGCTGATCGACTCAGGCGCCAGTCGCCCAAATTGCGTCACAGTGAACACGCGCCCGGCAATCAGCAGGGAACCCACGCGGGGAACGTCGTTGGGGTTCAAATCCACCTGGAAGGTCACGGTGGCATCGCCAAAGCCGCTGGTTTCCGAGGTGATGGTGATCCAGGCGTTGGTCGTGCTGACGCTCCAAGGACATTCGCCAGGCGTAAACACGCTGACCTCACCCTCCTGATCGTTGAAATCCAGTTCCATCAGATTGGCCGACAGGCTGAATTCACAAGTGAACACCTCCACCGCGGCAATGTCGCTGGCAACCGATCCTCCGTTGTTGGTGACGCGAACCCGGTAACTGCCAGAATCGCCAGGTTTTGCGTTGTGCAGCGCGAGCGACGTCCCGGTTGCTCCGGCGATGTTTGTTCCATTGCGCTGCCACTGATAACTCAGCGGCGCTGTGCCGGAAGCCGCCGCCTGCAACGTCACCGTGGATCCCGTGATGGCGACCACGCTCTGCGGGCGCTGGGTGATAGAAGGCGGCACAATGACCGTCGGCGCCGCATTGGCGCTGGTCGCCGTGCCGGCAATGTTGGTGCCGCCCACCGAATAATTGCCCGCGTCGCTCACCTGGACATTGTTTATGGTCAGCGCCGTGCCAGTTGCCCCGTCAATGCCAACACCATTCTTTCGCCATTGGTAACTGAGCCCGTCGCCCGTAGCGGACACGGTAAAGGTCACGTTGGTTCCCTGCACGGCGGACTGCGTCTTGGGCTGCGCAGTAATCGCCGGCACATTGCGAACCGTGAGGTTGGCATTGGAACTGGTCACGATCCCCACTGTGTTGCTGACGGTCACCGAGTAGGCGCCGGCGTTGGCCGACTGCGCATTGTTCACGGTGTAGGAGGACGACGTCGCCCCGGAAAGGGCCACACCCTTGAAAAACCACTGGTATTTGAGCGGCGCCGTTCCGCTGGCCGAAACGGAAAACTGGACTGTCGCACCGGCGGCCACCGCCTGGGGTTGCGGCTGCGAATCAATTGAAGGGCCGACATAGAACTCCACGACGGCGTTGGAACTGACCGCTGCGCCGGCTGGGTTGCTGGCAATGAGGCGATAGGTTCCCGTTGTTTCCGCCTGGATGTTGCTCAATTTCAACGAGGTTCCTGTCGCGCCCTCGATGTTGCTGCCGTTCAACTGCCATTGAAAACTCAGCGGATGTATCAACGGTGTCGGGCCTCCCACGTCCGCGCTCAAGGTCAGGCTGTTGCCCGGAAAAACAGGATTGAAGGCCTTGGGGTGCCGGACAATCGAGGGTGCCGAAAGGGTGTTGGCCGTTACCATCAATTCCGCACCCACCTCGGTTCCATTCATGAGCCAAATGTAGGGAACACGGTCTGAAACTGACTCCCAAAGGATGTCCGGGAAAAAGTCGCCATCAAAATCCCCTACGCCCTTGATTTTCCAGCCCGCGGGAGCCGCAGCGCCGCCGTTGACGAGGGTAGAGCCGGTGAACAACGTGCCATTGAAGAACCAGACTGCCAGTCGCCCGTCGTCGTGCTGGAAGAGAATGTCGCTGTCACCGTCGGCGTTGAAATCCCCGGCACCCACCGCGTTCCAGCCCGCCGCAACCGGCGTCCCGTCGCGCAGCACCTCCGACTGCACGAACTCCTTCTCGAAGACCAGCCACACCTTGAGCCGACGGTCGGCGCCTTGCAGCAAAATGTCGGGATAGAAATCACTGTCGAAATCCGCAACCGCCACCACCCGCCAGGAATTAGCGGCCAGGGATTCGCCCTGGATTTCCACAATATTGGTCACCGTCAGGTCGCCCACCGTCCACAGATGAACCCTGAACTGGCTGTCCTGGGTCACCACATCGGCTTCCCCGTCGTTGTTGAAGTCGCCCGTGCCCAGAATCGTTCCTGGACCCCGCTGCGGATCTTCAATCAGCCGGGAGCCAGCCACGATATTTTCATCCATGAATCCCGCAAACAAGGGCCCGTTGGTGCTGGTCGTTTCCCAGAGAATGTCGGTAATAAGGTCCCCGTCCCAATCACCCGCTGCGGCAATCCGCCACAGATGCCCCGGGAGCGACGATCCGGGCTCGATGAGCAGTAAAAAAAACCGCTCCGAACTCTGGTCCCCGTCATCCGTCACCTGCACCGTGAACTCATACGTCCCAGCCGCCAGCGGGGCGCCGGACAGCAGCCCTTCCGCCGTCAATTCCATGCCTGGAGGCAATCCGCCGTCGGCCAGCGACCATCGGTGATTGCCCGCTCCACCAATGGACTGGAACTGCGCTTGATAATGAACGCCTTGAGTGCCGCTAGGCAGCGTCTCGGTGGCAATCTCCGGCACAATGGAAATGACGACAAAATGAACAGCGTGGCCGCCAGGAGGCAGCGTCACCGTTTTCGACGACGTGGCCTGGAAGCCGCGTCCCTCCAGTTCGCCGGAGTCCACAGTGATCTGCCAGGTTCCCGCGCCGAGGCTTAAC
>CALJZV010000534.1 GCA_937983475.1 uncultured Verrucomicrobiales bacterium | reverse complement strand
CCGTCCAACAGGCACGGTTGCAAATGGTGGGTTGCGCTGCGGGGGTCGTCTGGGCAACAGCCTCCGACACGAAAGCCGCTCCAGCGGTTAGCGCGAGGGCAAACAATGATAATTTAGTTTTCATGGGGCGAACGGGAGTTAGCAGTTTGATTGTGGTTTTGTGGTTCGGAGCAATGAGGAGTTGTGTTGTTTGTTGTCGTTTGTGACTTGGACTAACTGGGAATGTTTCCTATTACTCCAGTTTTATGATGCTCGTCAACAGAAGACTCTAATTTTTAAACCCCCTCCTTGACCTTGGCACCGCGAAGGCTCACTTTTCACCAATCCATCCAATCGGCAATCTCATCATGCGTAGCCTGAAAAGCGGCAAGGCAGCACATGGCGACTTGCTTTTGCGGAAGAGCGGAAATTTTCACTTTTCCGAAGCAGCCGAAAAGCGTGCCCGGCAAAGACGGACGGAAATGCGGACTAAACGCCTTAATGGTTATGATTAAATATAGCCAAATGTTTTGCATGCGGCTCTGGCGCTTTGTGTTTCTGCTTCCACTCCTCGCAGGCATAGCCAAAGCGCAATTAACACCAGGGCCTTACGAGTTTTTGCCCTTTGAGGATGGGTTTATTGTCGAAGCCTTTGTGGATTTGCAGACCGGCACCGGCATCGCTGACTGGACAGGTTGGTCGGGTACCGCCTGGGTTTCTCCCAATGCATACAACGACCACAAGGGCACCGACGTTGCGCTTCAAACCGGCACGCCGCTTTACGCTGCGGCGGCAGGCACTGTTGTAGACATTGAGGCGCGATACGCCCGGGACGATCACAACACAGCAACCTCGCACGGCAATTTCGTAAAAATCGCTGTTGATGCCTCCTCGCCCAACGGCGAGCCAATGGACATGATCTACGCCCACATGCTCACGGTGTCGGTGACCAACGGCCAGCGCGTCGCCGTTGGCGACCAAATTGGCCTGTCCGACAACACGGGCAACTCCACTTCGGAACACTTGCATTTCCAAAGTGAAATCCGCGGCGGCGCGGCGACCTGCCCCTTTTACTGGGCACAATTCAAATACCCGGTCCTGTTCAATCCCAACGGCACGTCACAACTGGGCCATATCATCAAAATCACCGCAAACAGCACGCCCATTCGCACCAACCGGTTTGACACGAGTCTGCAAATCGGCACCGCGCACAGGGACCAGTTGTATTTCGCCAGCTTTCCCAAGCGCGGCTATTATCAGGTATTCATCCCCAACAATACTTCGTGGCGCTCGGGCTGGGTGAAGGCAACCGACGTCGAGGAAGTCTTCACAGGGACGGTCATTCAGCCGCTGCCGGACAATACGCCGTTCTCACAATTGGGCCAGCTTACGGCAAAATATACCCTACACTCGGCTCCCAATGATAGCGCCGGACAGGTCGGACAAATCGTGTTTGGCGGCGGACGCTTCGTCGCCGACCAAATAACAAACGGCTTTTATCGCATACCCGTGCCCGGCGCCACGGCCACGTGGGGCTGGGTAAAACCGAACAACCGGATGGTGGTGTATCCTCAATTGACGCACCCGGCAGTGAATCTGGCGTCACTGCCCAACAACAACTTCCCGATCCGCGAATCTTTTTCCACAAACGGCAAATCGCCGTTTGGGCGGCCCAAGTTCAACCGCGCCATCGTGAAGTCGTTCAGCCCTCCGTCTCCCGGCGGGGACGGCAAAGCCATCTTCGTCACCGACCAGACCAACCACGGCAATGGCACGACCGATTCGGTGCTGGTGGGCAAACCCGGCCATCGAAATTACTTCGTGCAGTGCGACGTCTATTTCAATTACCAGCCCAGTTACCTGGTCAACGGCGCGTGGGAACGCTACGGCGTTTTTCTTCGAGATGACGGCTTCGCGGGGCTCGACACCACCTTCGAGGGAGCGGGAAATTGTTACGCCATGCTGTGGGACAACGACGACGGACGACTCCGGGCGGGACGCATCGTGGACGCCACCATCACCGATTTGCAACCGTCGCAGAAGTATGTCACCGGCAGCGGCTGGCACACGCTGCGCATCGAGGCGCGCACCAACCAGATCAAGTTCATTCTCGACGGCCAGTTGCTGGTGCAGGCAACCGACGCAAATTTTTCCTCCGGCCAATGCGGCTTCGGCTACAACTGGCGCCCCGGCAGTCCGGCCACCTATCCGGCGGCGCGCGGGGCTTACTTCGATAATTTTGTCGCAGATACGCTGGATCCAGTCCCATTGAAGCTGGGCGACCTCACTCTTCAGCCGGACGGAAAACTGCGAATGCAGATGCACGGGGATGTTGGCTCCACCAGCGCGGTGGAGCGCGCCACAATCCTGACTAACTGGGTGGTATTCACCAACGTGGTCAATACCAACAGCATAGTGGAATTCCTGGACAGTGACACCAACGTGCCGACGCGGTTTTACCGAGCCAGGAAGCTGCCTTGAATTACACGTTAAACTTGAAGAGCATCACGTCGCCGTCCTTGACGACGTATTCCTTGCCTTCCATGCGGTAAAGCCCTTTTTCGCGGGCTGCCGCCACGGAGCCGCAGTTGACCAAATCCTCATAGGCAACCGTCTCGGCTTTGATGAAACCACGCTCGAAGTCGGTGTGAATGACGCCGGCCGCCTTGGGCCCGGTCTCCCCGGCGTGAATGGTCCACGCGCGCACTTCTTTTTCGCCTGCGCTGACATAAGTCCGCAGGCCCAGCAGATGATAGGTGGCGCGAATCAGCGCGCCAACGCCCGACTCCTGAACGCCCAACTCCTTCAAAAATTCCTTCGCCTCCTGCTCTGAGAGATCTATCAGATCGCTTTCAATCTGCGCGCTGATGACGGTGGTTTCGCAGCCGATATGCGATTTGGCGTAGTCACGCACCTTGGCCACATGCGGGTTGGTGTCGGCGGTGGCCAGGTCGGTCTCGCGGACGTTTGCCGCGAGGATGGTAGGCTTGTCGGTGAGCAAATAAAACTGGCGCGCGATAGCCTGATCCTCCGAGGTGAGTTTCAAGGTAATGGCGGGCTTGCCCTCGTTCAGGTGCGGCTCAAGCTTTTTGAGCACCGCCTCCTCGGCCAGAGCCACCTTGTCGCCGCGCTTGGCGTCCTTGGCAATTTTTTCATGGCGTTTCTTGACGGCCTCCAGGTCGGCGAGCACCAGTTCGGTCGTAATGACCTCGATGTCGCGCACCGGGTCGATGGAGCCCGAGACATGGTGAATGTCAGCGTCTTCAAAGCAGCGAACCACCTGCACAATGGCATCAACCTCTCGAATGTGGCTGAGGAATTTGTTGCCCAATCCTTCGCCGGCGGATGCGCCTTTGACCAACCCGGCGATGTCCACAAACTCAACAGCCGCGGGAATGATCGTGGTGGTTTTGGCGATTCTGGCCAGCACCTCCAGTCGCGCGTCCGGCACCGTCACGATGCCGACGTTGGGGTCAATGGTGCAAAAGGGATAATTGGCCGCCTCCGCCTTGCGGGTGCGGGTGACAGCGTTGAAGAGGGTGGACTTGCCCACGTTGGGCAGGCCGACAATTCCAGCTTTAAGCATAGTTTTAATTGGTCACCACCAGCGGGCAGTGGGATGGAAAAATAATCATCCGGGACATTCGACTAGAAGAAAATTAAAATGGCAACAGGTTGTCACTTACGATTCGGCCTCAACCGCCGCACGGATGGTTTTCTTAAATTTATCAATACCCTCGTCGAACGCGGCTGCGATGGGCAGCACCGGTGTTTTAGGGATTTTGCGCTTAAACTTCTTCAAGTTCGCCTCGGCGGCAGGCTCGTCCATTTTGTTGGCCACCACCAAGCGGGGCCGCTCCAAGAGGCCCTTGTCGTAAAGGCCTAGTTCACTGAGAAGCTGCTTGTAATCATCCCAAGGATTGCGGGCGTCGGTCCCGGCCATGTCCAGCAGGAACACAAGGATTTTGCACCGCTCGATGTGCCGCAAAAACTCGTGCCCCAACCCCACATTCTTGTGCGCCCCCTCAATCAATCCAGGCACGTCGCACACGGTCAACCGGAAATAATCCGGGTATTCCACGATACCGATCTGCGGGTGCAATGTGGTGAACGGATAGGGTGCGACCTTAGGGCGGGCCTTGGAAATCGCCGTCAGGAGCGTGGACTTGCCGGCATTGGGATAGCCCACAAGCCCAACCTCCGCGATAAGACGCAACTCCAAAAGGAACTCCCCCTCGTCGCCGGGTTCGCCGGGTTGGGCAAACCGCGGGGTCTGACGCGTGGCGGTGGCGAAATTGCGGTTTCCCAGACCGCCACGGCCCCCTTTGCACAGCACAAACCGCTGGCCGTCCTGCGTCAAGTCGGCAACCAGTTCCTTGCCTTCATGAAATTCCGCGCTCGAACGCTCAGGTTCCTCTTCCTCCATATTAATTTCCATCGCCCGCTCGCCTCCCGCATGACGAATCAAGGGACGGCGGCTTGAACTGCTGAGAAAATGTGGCGCCTGGGTTGAAGCTTCCTCAGTTCCCTCGGGCGCAGGCTCTTTTGGCAATCGCCAAACCAAGGTCCCACAGGGAACTTTTATAATCAGATCATCACCTGCATGGCCGTCCATTCCTTTGCCCATGCCGTGCTCGCCGTCCTGCGCGATCAGCCGAGGAACATAATATTGCGCGATAAGGTTGTTCAGGTCATGGCTGGCCTCGAGGATAACGTCCCCGCCCCGGCCACCGTTGCCGCCGCTTGGTCCGCCCTTGGGCCGGTAGGCCTCGCGATGAAAGGCCACACTGCCCCGTCCTCCGTGGCCGGCGCGGGCATAAACCTTGATTTCATCGATGAACATGGTTGGCGAAACTTGTTGTTCCTTGCGGCAAAATGAACTGGAAAACAAAAAAGGCGAGGCCCGTTGCCGCCTCGCCGTGCAAAAATGAAAAGCGGGCTTAACTCGCCGCT
>CALJZV010000533.1 GCA_937983475.1 uncultured Verrucomicrobiales bacterium | reverse complement strand
GCATCGGCAGGCGGGTGATCTCGTGGCCGTCAAATTTCACCGCGCCTTCATCAGGCCCGACAACACCGACGACCATGTTGAAGGTCGTGGTCTTGCCCGCGCCGTTGGGGCCGAGCAGCCCGACGATTTCCCCGGCACCCACATTTATCGAGACGCCGTTGACCACGCGGCGGCCGCGGTATTCCTTCACCAGCGATTCGGTTGTCAGCAAGCTCATGGGAGGGTTTTATTTATTCAGAAGTTGAAGACGGTTTTTCCGACAGCGGCGTGATGCGATAGGGCCCCTTGCCGCGCACCCGGCCGGTTTTGGGATCCCAGATGAGCACGTCGGCGTTGGAGATCAACAAATCCTCCGCGCTGCCGTCCTCGCGAGTCCGCCGCATCTGCGCCACCGGCTTGCCGGTGATTTCAAACTGTTCGCCCTCCGCGTTCACGGTGTAGGTGGCCAGCGCGCCCAATGCCCGATTAGCCCCCTGCTCCACCAAAACATTCTCCTCGGCGCGCAATTGTTCCAACTGGTTGTTTTGTGCAAAGCGCATGTCCACGTGGCGGGCGCTCAACCGGTTGGTGACGTCCCGGTTCTCACGGTGAAGAATTTCGGTCATGGTGACACTGGTGTCGGCCACAATACGGCTGATGCGGCTGGTAGCCATGGAACGAAACAAGGTCAACTCCTGGCAGGTGAGCTTGCGAGTCGTGGAATTGTTGTTCAGGGTCGCGGGCTTCTGCTCCCAATAGACGTTGGTCAATGCAACCAACCTCTCCATTTGATTATTGGTCAAATGAACATCCAGGGCACCGCAGGCCAGGCGGCTGGGCGCCCCATTCTCGGCAAAGTGCGCCATCACATTTTGCCTGAAGATCGCCAGGTTCGTGGTGACTTCATAAGCGTCCGCGAAAATCTCGACCGGTTCCTTCGCGTTGCCTGCGGCACCGGATTTTTCCAGGGATAAGAGCTTCAAATAAGCCTTCTGGGTGGCCTTGAACACGCGGTTGCTGCGGTCGAGAACCAGCGTTTCGCCGCGCGCCTCCACCTGCGGGGCCGTCCACGATGCGCCACCAGTCAACTGAAGCGTGCCGGTTGCGCCATCAAACACCGCCGCTGCGCCCCGGCCCTCGCTGCCGTCGGAGGCGTCGCGAATGACCACGTTGTTCTGGGCCTTCATGCTCCGGGCCGAGCGTTGGGCCGTCGCGAGCTGGATTTCAAAAACCTCGGAGGTAATCTCAACCGTCTGGTTGGTTCCCGGCGTCGGCAGGGCTCCCGCTGTTCCCAGGAAATCCCCGGTGCCCAGGGCGGTCCGTGGCAGCCTCAAATGCCCTTCCTGCTCCGCGCGAATCATTCGGGAAGTGCGGTCAAACACAAACCGTTTGGCACGCCCATCTATTTGACCATCCGTCCAAGTGGGATTGCCTCCCAGAGAAACCACTTCCCTGCCTTCAATGCTCCGGTAAACCGCTCGCTGACCGGCTGCGCGGCTGTTGTCGGCCTTGTTGACAATCACCACATCTCTGTCGGCAACAATCCGCTCCACCTTGTTGGTGCCGATGGGCAAATCCACTTTGATCGCCAGGCAGGTCAGCAGCAGTTCCGGGTCTTCCACGCGGACGTTACCGGTGTAGGTTGCCACGCGCACTTCGTTGGTGTCCTCCTTGTGGGAAACAAACGAGAACTGCTCGGAAAAAATTTCAATAGGCGGCCCGGGTTCGGTGCCCGGCAGCGCGCCGCGCTTCATCACCGTGTAAACCTTATTGGATATGTTCAAAACGGCGTTGGTTTTGGACAACCGGGAAAAAAAACCCTCGCCCTCAATCAGAAAATTGGTGGCCGTGTTGAAAACCTTCAACGGTCCTGCTGAGTAAGCCGTCTGGCTGAAATGATTGAACACACACTCCGGCGCCTCAACCGTCAATTCCACCTGGTTCGTGTCACCATCGCGGAAGGTCTGCATGGCGAAGCCTTTGACCAGGATGTTGCCCTCCTTGAGCGGACGCGCATCCGCGCCGGTGAAGAGCGCCTTGAGCACCGTGCCTTCGTAATAGGGAAGCTGGATTTGCCGGGCAGTGACATTCTGGGGCAGAGTTTGAGCACTGGCAGAGAACGCCACGAGCACGGCTGCCGCAAGCATTGCCAGTCTGGATCTCAACACGCCGTTCATTTTCCGCGTGGCTGGGTCCATTCACCCGCCAGAGAATGCAGTTTCACAAATCCGGCCAGCAATCGCGGCATCTCTGACAGCGGAATCATGTTGGGCCCATCGCTCAAGGCTCTGTCCGGGTCGGGATGCGTCTCGATAAATAAACCGGTCGCTCCCGCCGCCAGGGCGCATCGTGCCAGAACCGGGGCGAATTCCCTCTGCCCTCCGGATTTGTCGCCGCCGCCGCCAGGCAGTTGCACCGAATGCGTGGCGTCATAAATCACCGGGTAACCGAACTGCCGCAGGATCGGCACCGAACGCATATCGGCCACCAGGTTGTTGTAACCGAACGTGGTGCCGCGCTCGGTAAGCATG
Source organism: uncultured Verrucomicrobiales bacterium (assembly GCA_937983475.1). Lineage (GTDB taxonomy): Bacteria > Verrucomicrobiota > Verrucomicrobiia > Limisphaerales > JACDHS01 > CALJZV01. The sequence goes on along the minus strand of CALJZV010000533.1, from coordinate 672 downwards.
AAATGTTTTCCGCCCGCGGCAGCGGCCTTCTTGACCACCTGTCCCATCTCTTGAGGTGACAGAAACTGGCCCTTTTTCATGTTCACGATTTTCCCCGTGCGCACGGCGGCTTGAATCAGATCGGTTTGGCGGCAGAGAAAGGCGGGAATCTGGAGGACATCCACCACGCTCGCGGCAACCTCGGCCTGCTCCTCGGTGTGAATATCGGTAACCACCGGCACGCCAACCTGTTTGCGCACCCTGGCCAGCACTTCAAGCCCGTCCTTGAGGCCCGGCCCGCGAAACGACTGGCCCGAGGAGCGATTGGCCTTGTCGAAACTGGCCTTGAACACGTAATGGATCCCGAGCCTGGCACAGGCCGCCTTCATGGTTTTGGCGACCTTCAAACAGAGTTCCTCGCTTTCAATCACGCAGGGTCCGGCAATGAGGCTCAGGTGTTTGCGCGAATTAAAATGTTTCCACAATTGAGAGTTCGTCAGCACAAGAAGGTTGTACCAGCGCCCAAACCAAATGTAAATTGCCCACCGCATGGAATCCCTGAACGAAAAGATGGAGCCAGTTGCCGGATTTGAACCGGCGACCCACGCTTTACGAAAGCGTTGCTCTACCAACTGAGCTAAACTGGCTTCCAGAGAGCGAAACAACCTAATGATGGCCCATTTCAGGTGGCAA
>CALJZV010000532.1 GCA_937983475.1 uncultured Verrucomicrobiales bacterium | reverse complement strand
CCTGCTCCGGCATTAGCCCGTGACTGGCTGCCGCCTCGGCGAACCGCTCCACCCGCAGCCAATCTTCCCCGCGCCTTTGCTCGCGCGCCGCCGGGGCTTCCTCATGGCTGGCCGAGAGCATCAGATGCACAACCTCGTGAAAGAGCGTGTATGCCTTTGTCTCCGGCATTTCCTTGCCGTTCACCGCCGCGACCGGCATTGGCGTGCGCAACAGCGCCAGTCCACGCACTTCCCTGCGGTAAATCTTGATGAACTGGTAAACTACCCCCCCCAAACCTCCCACCGCTGCCCGCCATTCCCGCCACGCCTGCCACTCGTTGTTCCAGGCCAGTTGCGCCTCCACTGGAATACCCGTTGCCGCGCGCAGCCTCGCGCCAACTTCCGCCGGTTTTTCCCGCAGGCTGGCGCGCAGACTGAACTCGGGAATCGCCTGCCCCAATTCCTCCATCAGGTTCAAGGCATTCTCCCGGCGCGTCAGCATCTGGCGCAACGCCAGCCGCAACTCCGGCGATTCGTGGCCCGGCTCGACATCCGGCAGACGCCGATACTCCGCCGCCAGCGGGGGCAACTGCGGCGGACGCGGCATGAAGAAAACACTCAGCGGGCGATGGAACATGCGGGCCAGATTCTCCACCTGCCGCATCGTAGGCTGACGTTCGCCGGCCTCCCATTCGGCAACTCGCTCCTCTTTCACCTGCAACCGCTTGGCCACCCGGTCCAGGTCATAGCCGCTCTGCTCGCGTGCCCAGACGAGCAGCGACGGATTGATGGCAATGGTCGGCTGGTTCGGCATGACAAAAATAACTTAGCGGGTCATGGGCAACGTTGCCAGCCCGTCGCGTGCCAGCAGGCTGGTCCAAACGAACTCCTTGGGCGCGGCGCCGGGCTTGTTGAGCGGCGGACGCCACTGCTCATCCGCAGAAACGTGAGTTGTTCAACGACCACATTTCGCGCAGCGAACAGGCAACCTCGGGCAACCAACTCGTGGCGGGCTTGGGAAGCCAACTCGCCGTAGGAAAGACCGTCATCGCGAAGGATGGAACAATAGTTCCAAAGTTTTTGGACGAGTGCTGTGGGGTTGCTCATGTCTTGGCTTTCTCCTTCAACTCCCGCATTTCAACTAGCCCGAGCGAATCCATCAACGCAGGCCATAACAAGCCACGCTTCTCGAACTCCGCTGCGACCACCTGCCCGACCGTTAATGGAAGGGCACTCGCTGCAATGTCTCGGTAAGCTGCTTTCAGCGTCTCCCCGATCGCGTGGAATCGACTGAGCGGGGAAAGTTTCACACCCTCCGGAGGATTGGCTGATTCAGATACGGGGAGTTCAGGGCCAACGAATCCCGCAATCATGTTATCCACCTCGGTATTGTCGCGCACCCATTGGACGTGGTCGGATAGCTGACCAAACTCTTCCTTCCGATAAACCGAGGATTGGGCCTTGTCGGTTTTCGCATCGACGCAGAGCGCGGTCGTGTCCGGGAAAATCCAAAGATTATCGGGGCCTGTATCATGCTCATTGTCCGGTCGTGTGGACAGGAAGCCCAAATACTGGCCGAGGCAACGAAGGGCTTCTTCGGTTTGGTTGGTCGTGCCTGTCCCGTTCAAATATAGAAGGTCGCGCTCAAGGGACCGATGGACGACGACTCGACCGTCTCCAGTTAATTCAAACTGCCGACCGGCGGCAATTGCTTGGCGTGGCAGTCCAGGTTCGACTGGAGAATCCGACTGACCCTTGAATGCCGGAATATTTAGCTGACCGGCATGAGCCTGCTTGTAAAGGGCATGGGCAGTCTCCACATCACCTGAACACTCCAGAGCATAGCCAAGCCACAGCTTGTGCCAACAAACGGTGCTTACGCTAAAATTCCCTGCAGCCTCCAGGGTTTTCTGGAGGTGAGAAGCCGCTTTCGGAAAGTCCCGCTTCCACATTTCTTCGGCATACTTAGTCTCAGCGAGCGCAAGTTCGGCAACGGTCGCCGGCTCGGGGAGTGACTCTTCATGCGCGGCTTCTCGGATGAAATGCTCGTAGGCGTCGATCCAGTTTCTCTCACGGCCAATACAACCTTGCATACTGGCTGGCACATCCGCTACAGCCATCTCCTTGGACATCTGAAATCCAAGCTCCAATTGCTTCTGCAAAAACCTCGGTAGAGAGGCAAGATTCTTTGGAACTTGGAGCCACTCGACGAGCCGTTTGCCGGTGAGCACCGCCACACCGTGGTCGCTCATACCTCGGGAGATGCGTCCAAAACTTTGGACGATCCGCGACGCGATGGCACTTCGAAGCGTGCTCGAAAACTTCAAATACTCCCACAGGTAGCGTTCCAAAGGCCCAATCCCACTTGGAAGATCATCGATGACCACCACGCGACACATCTCACCGGGCAAATCCATTCCGTCATACCTTGCAGGCAACAGCAGTTTTTCGGTCCCTTTGGCAACCTTGAACGCCTCGATTGCATCCGTAGCGCTCTCTGGTGCTGGTGGCTGCACGAGACTTGCCCACTCGGCCGCTCTTGCGTAACTCGGCACCAAAATCAGGGATTTGTGAGGTCCGATCAATGCCTTTGCCGCTTCGATATCATCGGTTGCACCCTTCATCTTTGCGGGAATGAGAATCATGCGCTCGCACTCTCCTGCTGTGGTGGTGGGTGCAATTTGGCAAGACGGCCTACGTCCGAACGTGCGGACAAAAACGTCGAGGGCGGAGAGAGTCGCTGAGAGATAGACGCGTCGCACGTCTCTTGCGAAATACGGAAGTGTTCCAACCGGAATGAACGGAGGTGTGATCGTAATCTCCGATGGAGAAATCACGAATGCGCAAAGGTCGATGCGATCTTTAAGGTGTTCCCACGCAAATGTCGTATTCCCGTCAGTCGGCACTGTTGATCCCCGCAGACATGAAAGGAGAGCAGCGTGGACCTTCCGGACTTCAAACGGCGGGATTAAGAATAGGCGACTTCCAATACCGGCCACGAGCTCGTCGTAGGAACTCGCCAATCCCACTGAGTGAAAGTATTCCGTGAATTCCGCGGCAATCTGGCCATAAACACTCCCGAAGTTCTTTTTTGAGAGTCGCAGTGAGAAATGGTCCCTCAACAGATGCTCCGCTGCGTGAGCGTCATCGAAAACAATT
>CALJZV010000531.1 GCA_937983475.1 uncultured Verrucomicrobiales bacterium | reverse complement strand
GCCGGCGCGCGTTTCTCCAGCAGCGCGAGCAGCGCCTGTTCCTGCTCCGCGCGAATGAGCGTTTCGCTTGGATCGGATTCCTCGCTGAGGCAATCCGCTTCCGACGGGTCAATCGGCTCCGGTTCGTGAAAGGCCGCGCGCCGGTTCTGCTTTCGCCAAATCCCCACGCACTTCTGGTGCGCGATCCCGAAGAGCCACGGCGCGAATTTTGCGTCCTCGCGCAGGCCGCCGATGTGCCGGACGGCGCTGATGAAGGTTTCCTGCACGATATCGAGGCTTTCTTGCTCATGGCGGACCAGTTCAAACACGTAAACGTAGAGAGGCAGTTGGTAGCGTTGGAAGAGGCGGTCCCAGGCCTCCGGTTTCCCGGCCCTTGCCTCCGCGACGAACATGGTTGGATCTTCAGCCACCAAAAGCATCTATACCCAGTAGAATGCCGGTGACGAGAAAAGGTTCAATTCAGGGGCCAATTTTTATTTACCGCAGAGGCGCAGAGGCGTTGAGAAGGCGGAACCTGCGAGATTCAGCCACGGATGGAACACCGATGAAACACCGATTTCGCCTTCACCAGTCATCCGTGTTTCATCCGTGAAAATCCGTGGCTAATCAATTCTGCCATTGCTCCAGACCCAGTCCCCGGTCCCAGTTCCGGAGTCATTGGCTTCACCGTCATTATCTTCCCCATCCCAACCAACCGAATACAGGGTGAAATGTCCCTTGTCTTCACGCCGGTATTTGAGGGGTTGCCCTGTTATCAGATCGTGTGGAAGTCTCTCGCAAAACCGAGGAATCAGCGCATCAAGGGTTTCGGGATACTCCTGGTTGGCCAGGTAGTAGCGCTCCAAGGCGCAGGCCACGTAAGCCTGGTTGATCTCGGTCTGCACTTTTGCGGTTTGCTTGACGGTTTTAGAAAAATTGGCGGTGAAGTAATTGAACGGGAAAAAACCGCTTTCGATTTCTTCGGCGGCCTTTTGGACCTGTTCTGCATGAATCTGATTTCTCTGGTGATCAATCGCCTCAATGGTGTGCTGCAATGACCTGGAAGCGGCGAGTTTCCCCTGCGCAAGCCATCCGGTTGGGCAAAAGCGAATGACGAATTGCTGCCATCGTTCTTCCCATGTTAATTGCTGATTGAAATACTTGAAGGATTCACCCAGTCGCTTTCTGGAATATTTTTCAATGGCGTAAATGGTCCAGGCGCGCTCGAAGCGCAGCCCGGACACGATGTCCGGCAGTAAATTAATCCTGAGTTCTCCCTGTAAAGCCTGCAACTGACTGTCACTCCAGCGATGGCTTGCCAAGCCCAGTTCGATTGGATCGGTGGCCAGCCCGGCAATAGCGGTACGTACCATCGCTCCGACAAAAGACGGAAACGCTTTGGCCACTTCCGAGAGGCGGAAACAAACATGAATATCCTTCAATGCGGTTTCGGTGTCGTTCAGAGCCAAAGAGGCGCTTGCACGCAGCGCAACCGACTGAGCCAGCTTCCTCGGAGCAATGAAACTGATATTCAAAGCCTCTCCATCAATCCATTTTTTATAGTCGGTGTCATACCGCGCAAGCGGGCGTTTGCAGGCTTCGTATAGCTCGGCAAACTCGGCTTCAAAGGGCTGAAAGTTCTCCATCACATCGGAAGCCAGCGGTATCCGCTCGGTAACACGGCAAACGCCTGTTTCAGGGTCCACAAGCAGCATCAAACGGTGTTCCCGAAGCAACTGGTTCAGCGCTTCCATCGTTGTCATATTTTCCCATCGCCGCGTGATGGAAGGCTGGGGCGACTTATAAATGACAGAGGCGTCAAAATAGATCGGCACCTCTGCCAGCCGGGCAAGATTGCGAATGATGTCCGGCAGTGGCGCTTCATGCACAACAATAAGGGGCATGACTTCTGTCGAGTGCTGTGGAATCGAGTTGGACTGAAGTTGTTGAAGCCAGAATTCAGGGTCAGAATCCAGTGTTGGCATTGGCGGGCGGGCAGAAACCACGGCTGTTTGAGCCTCTGAAGGCTGAAGTAGCATCAGGTCATGGTTTCTCAGCAGGGCCGCCAACGCCTGTGGGTAGCTGATGTTTTCCCATCTGAAGCTGATGATGGGTTCTGACTGCAAGTGGTTCTCCAATTCCGGATCGAACCGGACTTTTATGCCGCATTTATCAGCAAACTGAAGAATGGCCTGCCGAAGAGGAAGCTCTTCAACAGCGAGGAATGGGTGTTGTGCCGCATTCGCTTTGATTTTTGAATTAAGCATCGGGGGAATCACTGGCGGCACCTGGCGCGAGGGAGGCATTTCCCCGTTCTCCTGCTGTTGCTTTTGGAAGAAGGCTTTCCAATCCAGCAAATCCTTGCCAAAGACGAAGCCGGTTTCAGGGATCTCGATCACCCGTCGTTGGAGGTTGGTGCTTTGCGCCGACTTGTACATCCACTCCTGCATGATCGGGGCTTTCAAAATGTTTTGCTCATCTGGAACAGGGGGAGGAATAAATGCCTGCCAGTTCAGTTTTTCGCCATCTGCTTCCAACTGGGTCCTGTAAGCGTCCCATG
>CALJZV010000530.1 GCA_937983475.1 uncultured Verrucomicrobiales bacterium | reverse complement strand
ATGCCTCGAAGCCGTCGCAAATTCCGGAGAATTTTAAGTGGCGAAAAATTGAAGGGCGCCGTTGTGAGGGCCATTTTAAAACTTTTTCTGGCCTCCGGAAATTTCAGCGCGGCGCACTCGCTCTCGGACTGACGCCACCAGCTTCTGGCAAAGGCCTTTTTCCTCAGCGCAACCAAATCCGGGGGCAGCCGTCCCGAATCAAACAATTCCTCCAGCACGCGCCGCACCTCAGCGGCGTCGCGTCCGGCCGCAGTCGAGGTTTTGGTCTCGGCCCATTCCGTGGCGCCGGAGAAAACCTGCTCGCAACGTCCCAGTGTTTCCTGGGAACAGTTCAGCGCGATTCGCAGCCACAGTTCCCAGTCCATCACGTAGTGGAGATCGGTTCTCGGGCCGCCGATTTTTTGCGCCAGGTCGCGGAGCAGGAACACCGAGGGTTGCCCCGGCACACTGCCCCACGGCAGCAGATGCTGGGGCGTCAACTGCGGCGGTTTTTTGGTCCGCAACCGATTCCCGGCTTCATCCACAATGGCCATTGCCCCACAAAGCATTTGCCACTGCGGATTGGATTCGAACTGGCGGGCAACCTCAATGAATGTTCCGGGAAAATAAAAGTCATCCGCATTGAGCCAAGCAAGCACATCGCCGGTGGAGCGTTCCCAACCCTGGCGGATAACCTCGCTTTGGCCGCCATCCGGAGCGCTGGTCCAATAGGTCAGCCAGTCGGCGTGCCTGCGGATAATTTCAACCGAGTTGTCTGTGCTGCCGGCATCGTAAACCAGGCATTCCACTTCGGGATACTGCTGGGAACGCACCGACTCCAGAGCTCTTTCCAGGAAGCGGCCCTGGTTGAGCGAAGGAATGACAATGGAAAATTTGAGCCGGCGCATGGGTTGAGTTAAGCGGATTTGGGTCCGGCGGAAAATCCTGAATCGAGCGCCGTCCAGAACCGGCGGCTTCGGGATTCCCAGTTCAGTTCGCGAGCACGCAATGCAGCGGCTGCGACCAGGCTGCGGGCGGTTTCGGGGGAGCGGTATATTTTCTGTAAAGCATCGGTGAGGCTTTGCGAGTTCCCCGCAGCGAAACTGGCCGCCTCCAGGCCAGGCCGCATGACTTCGGTGATGCTGGGTATATCTGCCGCGATGACAGGGCGATTGAGCCCCAGATAATCATAGGCCTTGGTGAACGCGACAAACGGAGCGCGCCCCTCGGGCAGCGCGGGGATGACCAGCGCGTCCACGCTTGAAATAAATTCGCCAATCCGGGACGGAGGAATCGCCCCATGAAAATGAACGCTGTCCGGGGAGGCGATTCCACCTGCCTGCGCCTTCATCCCCGCAACCTCGGCGGGCGTCCCTCCGGCAATTTCCAAGCGCAACAGGGGAAGCTTTTGAAGAATCCGGGGCCACTCGCGCACCAGCCATTCCACCCCTTGCTCCCGGTAAAATGAACCGATGTAGCCGAGGGAGAAAAGCTCAGGATGAGGTGGCCGGGACGGAAACTGTACGGGGTCAAATCCGCAGGCCAAACCCACGTTGAACAGCGGTTGTTTCAAATTGTGGGCGCGCAGCGTGTCTGCCAGCGCACGTGTCGTGGTAAACAGCGTGTCGGCGCGACGTAACAGATCGAGTTCGTCCTGCGCTTTGGCCGTTAATTTGCCATGATCGAGCAGGGCCAGTTGATGCACTTCATAGGCAAACTTCAGCGTGTTTCGCAGCGCGTCGCGCTTATGTAGAAATGAAAACAACTTCGGAAAGCTGGCTGTGATCAGCCAGTCGCCCGCGCGGGCATGCCGCCGCAAGTGCCAGTAAGCGGCCCAATGAAACATCGCGTTGAGCGTGATGCCCCGGCCATTGCGCGGCTTGCGGATGGCCAGAAGGCCGGTGACCGCCAGGTTGGGCAGCGCGGGAAGGTGGAAAAAATCGTGTGCCTCCCTGGGTGAGGATCGCCCGGCGAAAACCAGTTCCACGCGGCTTTCCGGACGGGTTTGGGCAAGCCACCAGCAATGCCGGAAGCAGTAAAGCGTGTGCGCCGAACCATCCAGCAGGTTCTGGTTGATGACAAAGTAGAGGGTTGCCATGTCAAATCCGCCGATTGCTGTGCATTCGAGCGAGGACGGATGTGAAGTTAACTGGACGGGCGATATGGTCTCTGCCTATGCGCCATATTTTTGGAGGTGAGTTTTGAGATGAGAGACTCATCATGGCAGGCAAAGCATCCAATATGCATTGAGCCTTGCCAGGCGGCGATGCTCCGTTCAACCCAAGAAGGACGAATAGAAAGACTTTGGACTTAACGAATTGCTGGAGAAAAAGCGGACTACGAGTTGTAGCGTTATCACCCGTTATGACAAACCAGCCGAATTCTCCTACTGTTTTCAACCAATCCTGATCGGCTGTTGTCTTTGGGAACTCCTCATAGTGAAGGACAACCTTCACTCCTGCTGAAATAAGGATTTCCCGACAGCTTTTTCCC
>CALJZV010000529.1 GCA_937983475.1 uncultured Verrucomicrobiales bacterium | reverse complement strand
TTCCAAGATTTAGGCCGGCAAACTTCATTTTGAAACGGCCGATTTCGAATTGAACGCTGCCGTGGATGGCGCTGTGGACCTGGTCGCGGGCCGGGCGCACGAGAAGGGGATTGAATTGGGCATTCTCATCGAGGCTGATGTTCCCTTGTTTCTCCGGGGTGATGCCGGTCGGTTGCGGCAGGTTCTGACCAACCTGTTGGGCAATGCCGTCAAATTCACCGAGCAGGGGGAGGTGCTGCTTCGCGTGGAAAAAAAACAGGAGGACTCCGGAAGCGTGGTCCTGCATTTTTCCGTATCCGACACCGGCATCGGGCTCTCCAAAGAGGCCATATCCAGATTGTTTCAACCCTTTAGCCAGGCGGACAGCTCCACCACGCGCAAATACGGCGGCACCGGGCTGGGCCTCGCCATCGCCAGGCAACTGGTTGAAAAAATGAACGGCACCATCGGCGTCGAAAGCGAACCCGGAAAGGGCGCCACCTTCTGGTTCACCGCTCGTTTTGAAAAGCAGGCCAGCCAGTCACCACACTCCGCTTTGAAGGCCGAATCCCTCGCCGGATTGAGGGTCTTGATCGTGGATGACAACGAGACCAACCGGAAGATTTTGCATCACCAGCTCTCGGCGTGGCGCATGCTCAATGACAGTGTGCCCGATGGCCCCGCCGCTCTGAGGCTTTTGCGCGCCAGGGCGGACGAGGGCCAGCCTTTTCATGTGGCCGTGCTGGATATGCAGATGCCGGACATGGACGGCCTGGAACTGGCCAAACGCATCAAGTCGGATCCAGCCATCTCCGCCACGCGCCTGATTCTCCTCAGCTCCATCGGCCACCGGTTGCCCCAGGCCATAATGGAGGTTGCGGGCATTGGCGCTTCCCTGGTCAAGCCGGTCAAGCAGTCGCACTTGTTTGATTGCCTGAGCACCCTTGCCGCAGAAACCAGTTCGCAACTTCCCCCGGCGCATAATAAAACCGAATTGACGCCATCAACCGCTCCACAGTTTTCCCGGAGGAAACTGCGCGTCCTGCTTGCCGAGGATAATGTCGTGAACCAGAAGGTTGCCGTGAAGCAGTTGCAACGGCTGGGATACACCGTGGATGTGGCGGCTAACGGCCACGAAGTATTTGATGCCTTGGGGCGCGCTGACTATGACCTGATTCTCATGGATTGCCAGATGCCGGAAATGGACGGATACGAGGCTGCCGCCAAAATCCGTCAGCTTGAAACACGCCAGATGAATTCGGTCGGGCAGAAAAGGCGCATGCCGATCATCGCCATGACCGCCAACGCCATGGAGGGGGACCGCGAAAAATGCCTCGCCGCCGGCATGGATGATTACATCAGCAAGCCCGTGCGGGCCGAGGAATTGGACCGGAAAATTCAGGCTCTCATATCGAAAAAAGAGCCTTTCCCGGACCAGGCCTGACCGATTGGCTTCGGGGTTCCGCTGATTGACTTTCCAGCACTTCGCCGGGAGCTTGGAATAATTCTATGGAGGAGCGATTGCCCGTCCCCAAAAAGCAGCCCCCGCGGATCCAAAAATCCGAAGGCATCCCTGAGCATTCGAACGAAATCGCATCGCCCTCATCGGCATCAAGCGGTGGCGCAAGCCCGGATTATTTTCGATATGCCGTGTGGGGCATCTTCGGGATGGCGGTGATTGGATTCCTCTACTTCGCCAAGCCCTTTTTCATGCCGGTGTTTTTGGCCGTGCTCTTATATTTTCTGCTAAGGCCGGGGGTCCATCTGCTGGGCAGGCTCCGGATTCCTCCGCTTTTGGGCGCGTTCGTGGTCTTAAGCCTGTTTTTGGGCGTCACAGGCATCGTGGTGTCGCACATCGCCCAGCCGGCTGCCGAGTGGGTTAACAAGGCTCCGCAGAATCTCGATAAATTAGAGGAAAAACTGGCAAGGCTGGTGCGCCCTTTTGCCGCTGCCACGGCTCGCGCCGAGGAGGTGATCACCGAGCAGGCAACCGGTTCCAGCCCCAAAATCGAAGTCAAACAATCGAAGTTGCCGGCCACGATCTTTGACTTCGCCGGGCGGTTTTTCATGGGAACGGTGGAAACAGTCGTGCTGCTTTATTTCATGCTGGCTCTGGGCGATGTGTTTGTGCGAAAGGCAGCGCGGCTGTGGCCGTGGATGGGCAACCGGAAGCAGTCCTTGCAGATTGCCCGGGAGCTGCAACAAAGCGTCTCCCGTTTCCTGTTCACCATCACCTGCATCAATGTCACGTTCGGCGCGGTCGTGGGTGTTTCGGCCCGGCTGCTAAACATGCCCAATCCGGCGCTCTGGGGCGCGGTGGCGGCCGTGCTCAATTTCATTCCCTACTTTGGCCCGCTGACCGGCGTCGTCGTCTTTGCCATCGCAGGGTTGGTCACCTTTGACAACGTGGGACAGGCGCTGCTGCCGGCGGTGGTGTATCTGGGGTTGCACGGCATCGAGTCCAACTTCGTCACCCCGCTGGTGCTTGGCCGGCGGCTGACGATGAATCCGCTGCTCATCTTCCTCTCGCTGATGTTCTGGACGTGGCTGTGGGGCATTCCGGGCGCGCTCCTGTCGGTGCCGTTTCTGATGATGTTCAAGGTCGTGTGCGAGCACATTCCCCCTTTGGCGAACTGGGCGGAATTCCTGGGAGGACCGGAACCCGTGCAGAAACTGGAGGCGGCCAAAAGTTGAAGGAATAATCACTGCGGCTTTCCTGACCGAGAAGCAACGTGCACAGGAATCAACCGCAGCGTGAAATGATGCTTCATCAACTTCGGGGAAAACCGGATGCACTCCAGAACACCCTCGCGAAGCAGGAAAGGATATTCTTCCAAAACGTCTTCAATGGAATCGCCCGCGCCAAGGAATTCGAGGACGGTTTGCACCGTTGCAGATGTCCGGATTGATGGCGATGCCATCGCTCACACGGTGGGAACTTTACCGCTGAATAGCTTCACGCAAAGGGCGTTTTTACATGAAACACGGAGCAAAGGGAGATTGGAAAGTGGTGAAAAACGGGTTCGATTGTTGGCGAGTTCAGCGTTTTCTTTTAATACGATCAAGTAGTTCTTTTTTCATCTCATCCCGATGAAACCCGTAATGAGCTTCCCTATGATGGTTGGCACAAAGTGCTGCGACATTGCTCTCAGTATCAAATCCCCCGTCACTTAGAGAAATCACATGATGCGTCTCAAGAAAAATATCGCCAGTAGCGGTTTTGAATCCACTAACTCCGCACCACTCGCATTTACCATGTGCTCGAAGCAATACATTTTCTCGCACTGTCTGACTTCGAACAAAAGTGTGACCAGAAACAACGCGTCGCTCAGGTTGGTGTCCTGACTCTTTCTGGATATCGAATTGGTCCACGAATCGGTGGATGCCTCTGGTTAATGTGCATTCGCCAGTTCTTGGATCGTATGCAGTGATGCTCCAAGTCTTTGGATCAAGGAAGCGTTTAGAAACGTGAGACGCCTTTTCGTTTGAGTTGTTGGTGTTGCGTCTGCGCCCATTCACAATGATCACGCGCACGGGCAGGCTGTTCTTCCAGGCTTCCTGGATATGGTTATCCATTTGCAGTCCGCGCCTTTTTTCGGAACCCTTGCGCTTGTAGGCGAAGTTCCGGACGTTTAATTTGCACGCGATTATCCCGTCTTTTTCTTCCTCAATTTGATCCTGCCACAAGTTAAAGACTGCAACTTTTTCTGACTCGATGAATGACCAATTGTAGCAGTATTTAGGATTTGCTGCTGCTCGTGCTGCTCCGCCTTTGCAATTCGCCCAATCGCTGACGTCAACGCCAGCCTCTTTGACTAAATCCATCAGCAGCAAACGCTGCTTGGGGGCGATGTTATCCAAGATAGACATATGTTGGGCCGTTACTTCGGCTTCATCTGCGGAAACAGAATCACGTCGCGGATGCTTTCCTGGCCGAGGAGCATCATGCAGAGGCGGTCACTGCCGATGCCGATGCTGCCAAGGGGCATGACGGTGAATCGGCATTCATTTCTTGGCTTTTCCGCCAGGTGTTAAGTATTTCGGTTGAAGTATGGTCAGCTTTCGATTCTCGAAAGTTGCGATGGATTTTCCATCACCACCGCCTTGCTGGTGGAACCTCATAAGCAAATGCTGACTAAGCGACGTTCCAATCGTCAGTTCCACCATTCGAGCGCTTTGTTCCATTGATTCGATCACAGAACTTCTGGATGAGTAGTGCTCAAGAAATGATTCCCGAATTTCGAACGATATCTCAATTTTCTGATTCTTTTTGTCATAGAACACCCCCATGAAAGTTGGTTTTGATGGATAGTTGAAAAGGTGCGTCAACCGAACGTCCCATTGTAGCAATCGCCAATCAAGTTCTGACACTTCTCGCTTATTTTGTGCAAGCTCTTCCAAAGATTCAGCCGTAGCGCTCGGTGCAAAAAGTGCCGACAAAATGACGAGCCACAAGAACGTCTGAAAAATTTTCTTTCTCATAAATCAAAACCAATTGTTCATTTCGGCTTCATCTGCGGAAACAGAATCACGTCGCGGATGCTTTCCTGGCCGAGGAGCATCATGCAGAGGCGGTCGATGCCGATGCCGATGCCGCCGGCGGGGGGCA
>CALJZV010000528.1 GCA_937983475.1 uncultured Verrucomicrobiales bacterium | reverse complement strand
ACACATCGAGGAATTGAAGCAGCAACCCGCAGATTATATTCACAAACCCTGATATGATGTCTCCAAAGAAAATTCTCGTGACCGGAGGATTCGGTTATGTCGGCAGTCGGTTGACTCCGCATTTGCTTGACCTCGGCCATCAGGTCCGCGTCCTGGATTTGATGCTGTATACTCACACCGGTCATGAGTCGTTGAAAAAGCACCCTTCATTTACTCAATGGCAAAATCGTTTCGAATTGATTGAAGGGGACATTCGCAATCCGGAAACAGTGCGCCAAGCTGTTCAAGGCATGGACAGTGTTATTCACCTTGCGGCCATTTCCAACGATCCCACAGGGGACATTGATGAGGTGCTGACCCGGCAGTGCAACTTCGACGCTGTCGGCATGCTCATTTCCATGGCAAAGGAGGCTGGAGTTGGCCGTTTTATCAATGCCTCATCAAGTAGCGTGTTTGGGGTGAAGCAGGAACCGGATGTGTCCGAGAGGCTTGAGCCGGAGCCGATTACATTTTACTCAAAGTATAAAATGCTCTCAGAGTGGCTGGTGGTTTCCTCGGCTTCGCCGGATTTTTGTACCGTCAACATTCGTCCGGCTACCGTGTGCGGCTATTCGCCTCGACAACGGTTTGACCTGACGGTCAATAAGCTGACAGCCGATGCCATCCGTAAGCGGGTGATCACCGTGCATGGCGGAGAGCAGCGTCGCCCCAATGTCGGCATGACGGACATGATCAACCTGTATGGCATTCTCACCCAGGCCGACTCAAAAAATATTAATGGACGGACGTTCAACTTCGGATTTGAGAATCACAAGGTCATCGAAATTGCCCGGATCATCCAATCGGAGCTGGCGGATTTGAATGTCGAAATCAAGGTGACTGACACCTTGGACAAGCGGGATTATCATATTTCCTCCGACAAAATCCTGAAGGTGCTCGGATACAAGCCTGTCAGTTCAATACGGCAGGAAGTGGCCAATTTGCGCCAGGCGCTTGAAAGCGGACAATTTGCCGACATTGATGCGGCGGAGCATTACAACATGAAATACATGAGGCTGGAGCGATCCGCTGCCGCCTATAACTACTTGTCGCGATAATAATGTCCGACATTTCCCCCAAGGTTGTTCCGTTTGAATCCGCTCGCGCGGCTTTTGAGGCCTTGCGCTGCCAAGGCAAACGGATTGTCCAGTCACACGGAATATTTGACCTCATTCACCCGGGGCACATTTGCCATTTGGAGGAAGCGCGTGCCTTGGGAGACGTTATGGTGGTCACGATTACGGCCGACAAGCAGGTGCAAAAAGGGCCCGGGCGTCCTTACTTTAACCAGAATTTGCGCGTCAAGAGCATCGCGGCTCTCTCCTGTGTGGATTTTGTCGTGGTGGTGCCGTTCACCGGAGCGGTTGAGGCGATTGAGGCGGTGCGTCCTCACATTTACTGCAAAGGCAAGGAATATGAGGATCCGGATTTTGACACCGAGGGCGGCTTGAAGGATGAGGTGGCCGCAGTCAAAGGTCTTGGAGGGGAAATTCGCTACATCGGTTCGATAAAGTACAGTTCCACCAAGCTTTTGAACCAATATTTCGACCACCTCAGCATCCCGGTCAAAGCATTCTGCAATAATCTGGCGACCCGTTATACCCGGAGGAATTTTGTTGAAGCGGTGGAGAATTTTGGGGGGATGAAAGTCCTCATCATTGGAGACACCATTTTTGACCGGTACAGCTACGTCAAGGTTCAGGGTCTGACTTCCAAAAACCGCATCCTATCCGGGCGATTTTTGAATCAGCAAACACAATGCGGCGGCGCGTTGGCGGTGTTCCGGCATGTCAAACAGTTCACGGATAAAGTCAAATTTATCAGCCTCGTTGGCACGGAGCCATGGGTGGACGAGGCCTTGCGCCGGAATCTTGGGCCAAATGAGGATTTGGTGGTTCGTGATTCTGAATTTACCACGATCATTAAGGAGCGATTTGTTGAACCCAGAATGGATGGCTCGGAGTTGAGCAAGCTCTTCTCGGTCAATTTCATCGATGCCGGACAGCCGACTAAGCAGGCGCTGGATCAATTGGAATCTCGAATATACCAAGAAATTCCCAAGTGTGACGCGGTGTTGTTGCTGGATTTTGGGCATGGGCTTATGCAATCGCGATTGCGGCAAATTGTTCAGGAAACGGCGCCCTTTTTAGCGCTCAACTGCCAGACGAACAGTAATAACCATGGCTTTAACATCATCTCCAGGCAATATCAGCGCGCCGACGCATTCACGCTGGATGAGCAGGAGATCATGTTGTCTGTGGCTCGACGGCATGTGGACTTTGCGCAGGAACTTTCTCTTTTGAAGAACAGTTTCCGATCCCGATATGCGTGGCTTACTCGAGGCGCGGTCCAAACCATTGGCATTGCCGACGGTGAGTCGGCTTGTCTTTGTCCACCCCTGGAGACCGATGTGGTGGACACCATTGGGGCAGGGGATGCCTTTTTTTCCGTCGCAGCCCTGGCCGCAGTCAGGCGGTTGCCTGTTGATCTGGCAACCTTTCTGGGGCAGCTCGCAGGAGCCCAAGCTGTCAAAATCGTTGGCAATGAACGGCCCATTTCCAAGCAGGTGCTGCTCAAGGCGGGAATGTCTTTGCTGAACTTTTAGAAGCCCGTATCCTGATACCCGATGAAAACCGCCGCTGCCATTTTGGTGGAACAACGAAAGCCGCTGGTCCTTGATGAGGTGGAGATTCCCCAGTTGAGCTATGGACAAGTGTTGGTGGACATCCAAGTCAGTCGCATTTGTGGGTCACAAATTGGCGAAATTGACGGTGTGAAGGGGGCGGACAAATGGCTTCCACATTTGCTGGGACATGAAGGGGGAGGGACGGTGCTTGAAGTCGGACCTGAAGTTCGCCATGTCAGACCCGGTGATCGCGTAGTTCTTCACTGGCGCGCGGGAAAAGGCATCGAATCACGGGGGCCCGTTTACGGTTGGGGCAACAAGAAGGCCAATGCGGGCTGTATTACCACATTCAATCGCTACGGCGTCATTTCCGAGAACCGGCTGACCGTGGTTCCTTCGGACACCGATTTTGAGTTGTGCGCCCTGCTGGCGGATACGTTGACTACAGGATTTGGTGTCATCAACAATGATGCCAAAGTTAAAATCGGAGAGTCGGTCGTCGTCATCGGTGTGGGCGGCATCGGGCTTGGCGTGGTGCTTGGGGCAAAACTGGCGGGCGCTCATCCCATCGTTGCCGTGGATCTTCACGACCACAAACTAAAGAAAGCCGCTCAATACGGGGCGACCCACGTGATAAACTCACAATGCACTGATTTCGCGGAGGCTGTCCGAAGCATTTTGAACGGCCCGGCGGATGTTGTCATTGATGGCACAGGCATTCCGGCGGTCCTCGAAAAAGCCTTCGATCTGTCCAGTAACACGGGCCGGAATGTCGGTTTCGGGGTTATGGCGCAAGATCGGAAAATTGCCATCAACACATTGCCGCTTCATTTTGGCAAGCGCCTGACCGGCTCTCATGGTGGTGACAGCAGGCCTGATGAGGATATTCCTCGTTATCTTCGCATGATCCGGGATGGGCGCTTCGAAACTGCGGGCTTTGTGTCGCACCGAATTCCTCTGGAACAAGTCAACGAAGGCATTGCCAAAATGCGCTGCGGCGAAGTCATTCATTGCATGATTCACTTTGATGGCCAATTTGAAAGATGAGCAACATCCTGACATCCCTGCCCATTATGACAGCACCCGAGCCGACGCTGGTGGAACTGGAGGGCATCGCGCGCAAACTGCGATTCAAACTGGTTCAAATGTCTCACAAGGCCGGGACTCCTCATTTGGGATCAGCGTTGTCTTGTGTCGATATCTTGGTGGCAGCCTACTGGACAACCCTCAAGGTTGACCCAAAAAAGGCGGATGATCCGTCTCGGGACCGGTTTATTTTAAGCAAGGGACATGCGGCCACGGCGCTCTATGCCACGCTTGCGGAGCGAGGGTTCTTTTCCAGGGATCTTTTAGAAAATTTCGCCCAGCATGGCGCGCCCCTTGCAGAGCAGCCAGCCCCCAACTGTGCTCCCGGCGTGGAATTGGCCACCGGTTCATTAGGGCACGGTTTGCCCGTAGGTGTGGGGATGGCGCTGGCCGGGAGAATTCAAAAGCGGGACTACCGGGTTTTTGTTTGCATGAGCGACGGTGAGTGCAACGAGGGAACCGTTTGGGAGGCGGCCATGTTTGCTCCAGGCCAAAAGCTGGAGAATGTCTGCGTCATCGTGGATTACAACAAGTGGCAGGCCACCGGACGAAGCAATGAAGTCATGGCGTTGGATTCCCTTGCGGAAAAGTGGAAGGCTTTCGGGTGGAATACCACCGAGGTGGACGGACATGATATTTCCGCTTTAAGCCGGTTGCTGAGAAATGTGCCCGACAATAGCGGCAAGCCGGTCGCAATCATCGCACACACGGTCAAGGGGAAGGGCGTTTCCTTCATGGAAGACGACAATAATTGGCATTATCGCATTCCCACCGCGCAGGAAGTAGATGCCGCTAAGGAGGAGCTTGGACTCGTATGAGAAACGCCTTCGCAAAGCAAATCACGCAAATTGCCCAGACGGACGAGGGCGCTGCGCCGTTGAGTGGCGGCCTTGGCCACCGTAAACTCGACGACATCCAGGAGAAGTGCGACGGCACGATAACTAACTGTGGTGTGGCTGAGGCCAACATGATTGGAATGGCGGCCGGCATGGCCATGAGCGGGTTGCGGCCAGTCTGTTACACGATCACGCCTTTTTTGACTTATCGGTGCATGGAGCAGATCCGTGTGGATGTGTGTTATCACCATGTCCCGGTTGTGATTGTTGGCACCGGGGCCGGACTTTCTTATGCCTCCCTGGGGGCTACGCATCATTCGTGCGAAGAAATGGGCATGTTGAGGCTGTTGCCGGGTTTGTCGGTCATTGCGCCCGCGGATGAATGGGAAGTGCGGGCCGCAATCAAGGCCGCCATTGCCCATCCGCAGCCGGTTTACATTCGGATCGGCAAAAAAGGGGAACCGGTCGTTCATCAAGCCGAACCGCAGTTCACCATCGGAAAAGCCATAGAAATGCTCCATGGCGACGATATATGCATCCTGAGTGCCGGAACCGTGCTGCCGGAGGCAATGAGCGCTGCAAAACACCTTGCTGCACGAGGAGTTTCAACCCGCGTGTTTAGTTTTCACACGGTCAAACCTTTGGACGAGGCCGTCCTTTCGGAAGTTTTTTCAAAGTGCAAAGTGGTGGCGACATTGGAAGAACACAGCGTTTTGGGTGGGTTGGGCGGCGCCGTGGCGGAGTGGTTGGCAGATCATTCGCCGGCAAAGGCGAGGCTGATTCGCTTTGGGACGCCGGACGAATTTCTTCATGAAACCTGCGAGCAGGAGCACGCCCGTGAAAAGTTCGGCATGACCTCCACTGCCATTGCCGACCGCCTTCAGGCGGCCGTTACTTGAGAGTTGCAGGCTCCCATGCTTATCGGCGTCG
>CALJZV010000527.1 GCA_937983475.1 uncultured Verrucomicrobiales bacterium | reverse complement strand
CCACCAACATGAACGCCAACGAGGTCATCGCCAACCGCGCAAGCGAACTGCTCGGAGCGGAGCGTGGCGCAAAAAAAGTGCATCCCAACGACCACGTGAATTTGGGCCAGTCCAGCAATGACGTCATCCCCACCGCGCTCCACCTGGCCGCGTTGTCGGAGATTCAGGACCGCCTGATCCCCTCTCTCAACCAGCTTCATGGCGAATTAAAAAGGAAAGCCTCAGACTTCGACGGCATTCTCAAAATCGGGCGCACCCACTACCAGGACGCCACGCCCATCCGGCTTGGCCAGGAGTTTGGCGGCTACGCCAGCCAGGTCGCGCACGGCGTGATCCGGCTGCAACAAGCCCAACGCCACCTGTGCGAACTGGCTTTGGGCGGAACCGCCGTCGGCACGGGCCTTAACACGCACCCTTCATTTGCCTCAAAGGTCATTAAGCGGCTGGCCACCGAAACCGGCCTGCCGCTTCGCGAGGCCGAGAACCATTTTGAAGCCCAGGGTTCCCGTGACGCCTGTGTCGAAGCCAGCGGCGCGCTCAAAACCGTGGCCGTCAGCCTCATCAAAATCGCGAGCGACATCCGCTTCCTGGCCTCCGGGCCGCGCCTGGGCATTGGTGAAATAAAACTTCCCGCCACCCAGCCCGGCTCCTCCATCATGCCCGGCAAGGTCAACCCGGTGATGTGCGAAATGCTCATCCAGGTCGGCGCGCAGGTCATCGGCAACGACACGGTCATCACGTTCGCCGGAGCCTCGGGCCATCTGGAGCTCAACGTCATGATGCCGGTGATGGCGCATAATTTGTTGCAGTCGATTGACATTCTCTCCAATGGCAGCCGCGTGTTTGCCGAACGGTGCATTGCGGGCCTCGAAGCCAACCGCGAACAATGCGAGAGCAACGTCGAGCAAAGCCTGGCCATGTGCACCGCGCTGGCGCCGGTCATTGGTTACGACAAGGCGGCAGCCATTGCCAAAAAAGCCCATGAGACTAGAAAAACTGTGCGCGAAGTGGCCAGGCAGGAATCCGGCCTTTCTTCCGAGGAATTGGAGCGCTTGCTCAATCCGGCGGCGCAGACCGGCCCACAGTGAATCCCTACTACTTCTTGATCGTGGTGCGCTGCCGAAGCCACGCTAAATCCGGATTGTTCGGCGAAGTGCCCCAGTGCCCCAACAGGGCTCCAGTCACTTTGGGCATGGTGCGTGGATCAGTCCACCGTCGCGTCTCCGCATGGCCATCCGCAAAGGTCAACACGCCAGAGCGATTATGCTGGGCTGACGGAAAATGATAAAAGCCCTCCGTATCACCAGGCATTCTCACCGTGAACGCTGAAAGGCATAAATTGTCCGGCTGAACATCCTGAAATACAAAAATCTTCTCCGGACCGGCACGCTGGAGGGCGCTCATCTTGGCAAAGACATGATAGCCCGGCGTCTGCTCAAGAGTGGAAAGGTTTGGACCGATAGCGGTCCCCAAGTAAACATTCATGGAATAACTCCGCACTTTAGGAAAAGTCTTCCCAGAAACAGTGAGAACGCTGGCATCCGAGGGACATTTGTAAATTGCGGCGGTTTTATGATCCCGGGCGAATGCGGTATATGCGCCATCTTTCAACCGATCCAGGTTTGTAAAATGATCGGCGGTGGTATGCCTGCCCCCATTCGCCCAAACCGGCGTCCCGTGAATGGGGTCACCAATGCCATTCAAAACCAATACGTCTGCATTGTTTTCGTAATAAATGGACCAGGACAGGATCAATTGACGCTGATTGCTGATGCACTGAACACGTCGGGCTTTTTCCCGGCTTTTGGACAAGGCGGGCAGCAGCATTGCAGCGAGAATGGCGATAATTCCTATTACCACCAGCAGTTCGATTAGAGTAAATGCCTTCCGGGCTCCCGTTCTCGAAGCCGTGGTTTGGTTGTCCCTCATATAAGCGCCATGCGTTGTTTGCGGGCGAACTTCATCAGGCCTGTTATTATTATGCAATTCCAATTATCCACCCATAAAAACGCTGTTTTTCCGGGTTTCCATTGCTAAATTATCCCATGGCGATTGTGCGAATTCTGGTGGATGGCTACAGCCTCCTGCACAACTGGCCGGGACTGGCGCCCGGCAGGCCGCGCCATTCAGCGGCGGCGCGCGAGGAATTGATCCATCGCCTGATGCTTTACCGCGATGCCATCGGCACCCCCATCACCATTGTGTTCGATGGCGCGGGAGCCAAGCCCGACGCCTCCCAGTTGCCCTCCACACCGCAACTGGAGATCATCTACTCGCAGGCCGGCCAGACCGCCGACCAGATCATCGAGCGCGTCACCTCGCGCCTGCTGCCGTTCGGGGAAGTGCTGGCCGTCACCGACGATTACGCCGAGCGCGACACCGTGGCGTCCATGGGCGGCATGGCTTGCAGTTGCCTCAACTTCATCAGCGACGTCGAGAACACCCTTGCAGACTTTGACCGCGAATTGCGCGACCTCAATCTCCGGGAGCAGCGCCAATTCAAGAAGCAATCCTGAACCCGCATGAAACATTGCCTCCTTTTCCTGTTCATTTTGTCATGGGCCGCAGGCCTCTGCCCCGCCAACCCGGTCGCGCCACAGCGGCCGCCAAACCGTTTCCTGTTCATCCTGGAAACCTCCAGCGAAATGAAGCGCCTGGCGCCCGCCGCCGAAAAATCCGTGCTCGACCTGGTGCGCAGCGGCATGGGCGGGCTCATGGAAAACGGCGACACATTCGGCTTCTGGTCCTTCAACGACGAGTTCCACTCCGGCCAGATTCCCATGCAAATCTGGAACGCCGAGCAATCCGAGGAATTAACCTACACCGCCCGCGCCTATCTCAAGAACCTGCGCTACGAGAAAAAACCGCACTTTGAAAAAATCCTGCCCCACCTGCTCTCGGTCACCCGCTCCTCCCGCGTCATCACCGTAATCCTGATCTCCAGCGGC